>JBHNNM010000184.1:0-5360 GCA_048563625.1 Gammaproteobacteria bacterium
TTTTTCTTTGTATTTGTAGAGTGCAGGCTAAGTTTGTAAAATACACCTCTTTTACCAATTCCCGAGAGAAATAATGACAGTCAAAACCCGCTTTGCCCCCAGCCCTACCGGTTATTTACATATTGGTGGTGCCCGTACCGCCCTGTTTTCCTGGCTCTATGCCAGAAAGCATAAGGGGTATTTTGTGTTACGTATCGAAGATACGGACAGGGAACGGTCCACCCAGGAAGCCGTGGATGTGATCCTTGAGGGTATGCAGTGGCTGGGGCTGACGCATGATGAAGGACCTTATTATCAGACGCAGAGAATGGATCGTTATAAGGAAGTGATTCAGCAATTGCTGGATAATGGGCATGCTTATAAGTGTTATTGCTCCAAAGAAGAACTGGAAGCCATGCGTGAACAGCAGATGGCTAATAAGGAAAAGGCCCGTTATGACCGCCGCTGCCGAGATTTGACGACACCGCCGGCCGGCCGGGAAGACATTGAGCCGGTAATCCGTTTTAAAACTCCCCTGGAGGGTGAGGTGGTGATTAATGATCACGTTAAAGGTCAGATTGTTATTAAGAACCAGGAACTGGATGATCTGATCATTGCCCGTGGTGACGGCACACCGACCTATAATCTGGTTGTGGTCATTGATGATCTGGATATGGGTATGACCCATATTATTCGCGGTGATGATCATCTGAACAATACCCCCCGACAGATCAATATTATCAGGGCCATGGGCGCAGATATCCCGGAATATGCCCATCTGCCTATGATACTGGATGAAAAGGGTGCCAAGCTGTCCAAACGTCATGGGGCGGCTAACCTGCTCAATTATAGAGAGGAAGGTTATCTGCCCGAAGCGTTGCTCAACTATCTGGTGCGTCTGGGCTGGTCTCATGGGGATCAGGAGATATTTTCCATAGAGGAAATGACAGAACTGTTTGAGCTGGATGATATTAACAAATCTGCATCGTCAATTAACCCGGACAAACTGCTCTGGTTAAACCAGCATTATATTAAGGAAGGCGATCCTGAACATGTTGCCCGGCACCTGGCTTGGCATATGCAGCGACTGGGCATAGATACTGCTAACGGTCCGCCTTTAAGTGCTGTCGTAACGGCTCTGGCAGAACGCTCTAAAACTTTACTGGAAATGGCTCAGAGTAGCCGGTATTTTTATGAGGACTTTGATGAGTTTGATGAAAAAGCCGCTAAAAAGAATTTAAAAGCCGCTGCCCTGGAGCCCTTGCAGCTGATGCTGGAACGCTTCAGTACAGCTGCTGACTGGGATGGGGAAGTGCTGCATAAGATTGTTCTGGATGTTGCTGAAGAGCTGGAGCTGAAACTGGGCAAGGTAGCTCAGCCCTTAAGAGTGGCGGTGACCGGTGCCGGTATGTCTCCGTCCATTGATGTCACCCTGGAGCTGATTGGCCGTAAGCGTTGTCTGGCACGTATGGCTAAGGCGATAGCCTATATTGAACAGAGGATTGCAGCAGCAGGTTAGGGTACAGGGGGCTTAATGCCCCGTCAGTAATTCTACCCGCATATATTCCAGGTCTTCTGGCTTGGCGTACATCACCAGTACGTCATTTTCCTTTAATACCACATCCGGGGTGGGCTCTTTACCCCGGATGCCGCCCCGTCTTAGAGCCGTAAATACAATATTACGACCATCAAGGTTTAGCTCCCCGATTTTCATGCCAATGGCTCGTGCACCGGGGTACAGAACAATGGTATGCATGTGTTCACTGATGTGTCCGGACTGTACATGGGTGGCTTCTTCACCGGGATAGAAACCGCGTAGAAACTGGTAGCGGTTCTTGCGGGCATGGGCTATGTCGCGGGTAATGGCATTGAGCGGTACATCCAGATGAATCAGTAAATGTGAAGCCATAATAATGGAAGACTCCAGTGATTCAGGGATCACATCAGTAGCGCCGGACTCATATAAATCATCCATTTCAGTTTCATCAAGAGTTCGTACCAGCACCGGAATATCATTGCGGAAGGTCCGGGCCTTCTCAATGATCTTTTTGGCAGTAGCCGTATCCTTAATCGTAATCACCAGCACTTTAGCTTTTAAAATACCGGCGGCCTTGAGTACTTTTCCATGAGTCGGATCACCATAAACAACCAGCTCCCCGGCATCCTGGGCCTCCTGTATGCGTTTGGAATCCAGATCCAGGGCAATGGATTGCTGGGTTTCTTCCTCGATAAAACGGATGATATTCTGTCCTATGCGGCCATAACCGCAGATAATAATATGTTCGGATAAACCCTGAGCACTTTGGGCTATTTTCCGGGCAATATTCTCTCTATTGGACATGTAAGAAGTGTGAAACAGACTTTTGGCCCAGCGGCCGTTGTTGTTGATCAGCCAGGGGGTAAGCATCATGCTGAGAATAATGGCTGAGAGCACAATCTGCATGGTTTGAGGTGGAATTACCTGGTAGGTGGCCGCCAGGGTCAGGATGGCAAAACCGAATTCTCCGCCCTGGCTGAGTACCAGACCGGTACGGAAGGAGACTCCGGCCGGTGCTCCGAACAGGTAACATAATAAACTGGTAATAATGGTTTTAAGGGTCAGTAATAAGACAGTGACCAGTATGATCCAGTGCAGTTGGGAAAGCAGACTGTTGATATTAAGTAGCATACCGACGGTAATAAAAAACAGCCCCAGTAGAATATCCTGAAACGGACGGATATCCACTTCAATCTGGTGGCGGTACTCAGTTTCACTGAGCATCATGCCGGCAATAAAGGAACCCAGTGCCAGTGACAGACCGGCTTCATGGGTGGCCCAGGCGGCTGACAGGGCAATCAGTAGAACGGAGAGAGTAAATAATTCAGCAGAACGGCTATGGGCAATGACCCGCAGTAAAGGCCTGAGGATCCAGTGACCAATAGCTAACATAATAAGTAAAATAATGCCGCTTTTAAGAAAAGGCCATAGATCCGGAGTCAGGTTGACTGATTCCTGAGCGGCAAAAGTGGGAATAATGATCAGCAGAGGGATAACTGCCAGATCCTGAAAGATTAAAATACTGACCGCCAGATGGCCATGACGGGAATTGAGTTCCAGTTGTTCGGAGAGCTGTTTGATAACAATGGCGGTGGAAGACAGGGCAATAATACCGCCGACAATAATGGCTTCCTGAATATTACGGCTGAAGTACCAATCAATGCTACCGGCCAGCAGGGCTGTAAGCATAACCTGGGCGCCGCCAAGTCCCAGAACCTCCTTGCGCAAGGTGATCAGACGGTCCAGGGAAAATTCCAGGCCCACAGTAAACATCAGGAATACCACGCCGAACTCGGCAATAAAACGAACATCCTGATTATCACTGATCAGACCCAGGGCATTAGGGCTGACGAGAATACCCACCAGCAGATAAGCCAGAATCGGGGCGATCCGGAAACGTTTCAGCAGTGCAATGGCTACCACTGCCAGGGTCAGCAGTAGTATAATTTCTTCAAAAATAACGTTGTTCATCTCAATAGTATAGTTGAGATAAACAGAGCTTACATCCTGGATAACTACTCAGCGTATTTATCTTTTGCACCACTCTTGTAGGTAAGAGATGCGTTATTTTCGTACTCAAATGGTCACGTATTGGTATACGCTCACATTTTCCGTGCGCCTCTTGAGGTAGCGGAGCTATTGTGCCTTGAACTGGCACAAAATCTAAGCACGCTGAGTAGTTACCATTAGACAATTTTACACAAGCCCTTAAGCACCATATCCGTATAACTGACAATGCCGATAATCTCCTTGTCCTGTACCACCGGTGCACGGGACAGACCCAGGTGTTCAAACAGGCGGGCACAATAGCGAATATCCATATCCGGCGGTACGGTAACAGCCGGCTTGGTCATGACTTCGTAAACATTGGTTCGGTCCGAGGATTTGTCCAGAGCCAGTACCTGGCGGGCAATATCGGAAACGACCACCACACCCCATTCATCGTGATCATGACGTTTATTAACAATCAGTGTTTTGGTTTCAATATGCTTCATTTCCTGCAGGGCTTCCTGAACGGTCTTCATGCCGTCAACAAAACCCACCTGAGTTTTCATGACATCTTTAACCTGTATGAGCATTGGCTTCATATTCTTTCCTCAATCTTCTCGCTTAATTCTTCAATCTGGTGGGATACACCGACTGCGTCTTCCACATCAATCTGGAAGGCTATGCCGGTACCTGGGGTATTATCAAACTTGCCCACTTCACTGATGGTCTCCAGAACTTCCCGGCTCAGGTGTTCTTCTACCAGTAACAGGAGCACATCACGCTGGGTTTCCAGAGTCAGGCCAAAAAAGGTTTTGGTTTTTTTATACCTTCACCTCGGGCATTATTTATGACCGTGGCACCGGTTGCGCCGGCACTGCGGCTGGCGTCCAGAACCGCATCGGTAACATGGTCATCCACCAGGGCAATAATCAGTTTAAAGCGCATAATACTTTGTCCTATGGTTATACATTTGTAAAATATCAATAGTCATTACATAAAATTCCGTTAGTCTCCGGCCTGGTTTCGCCTGCTGTACCAGTGTGACAGCTGGGCATAGGCCAGAACCGATATAATGGGAAATAAACTGGCAAAGGCTATCAGTCCGAAACTGTCAATCAGTTCACTGCGTCCCGGTACCCTGGATGCTAGGCCTATGCCCAGTGCCGTGACAATGGGGACGGTAACAGTTGATGTAGTTACACCGCCGGAATCATAGGCCAGCGGAATGATCATTTTGGATGAATAAATGGTCTGAATAACCACGATAATATAACCTGTAATAATAAAATAATGCAGGGGCAGGCCGGTAACAATGCGCCAGGAACCCAGGCCATACCAACGGCGACACCCAGTGCAACCGCAATTCTCAGCCCCCAGATCCCGATAGAGCCGCCGGATACTTCATTGGCTTTAATGGCCACAGCCAGTAGTGAGGGTTCGGCAATAGTGGTGCTGAAACCAATGGTAAAAGCAAAAATATACACCCAGTAGTACTGGGTCCAGTGTATGGTCACACCCTGTTGCAGTGACTCGGCGCTGTGTTTGATAAAATCCAGATTGGTTAACTGGGCCGCCATCATACGGCCGATAGGAAACAGGGTATCTTCCAGCCCCTGTAAAAACAGGGCCAGTCCCAGTACCACATAGAAAAAGCCGATTAATACCCGTTTCAGATTAGGAATGTTTTTGCGGATCACAAATATCTGAAAACCGAAAATTATCACGGCAATAGGAAGTACATCCTTAATGGTATGCATAAAGGTAATGGCAAAGCGTACTAACTCATCAATAATACCTTCCATTAGTAGGTCATCCCATAGGCCATTACAAAAATCATGGGGGTCAGTGAGGCTAG
>JBHNNM010000185.1:0-5354 GCA_048563625.1 Gammaproteobacteria bacterium
AAGAGCCTCTAGCTGTCCAGTAAAGAACGGAGTGCTGACTGCTAGTTTAGCGGTCTCAAACTCCCTCATTGTGCCGTCAATCAATACACACTTTCTACGTTCGCCTGTGTATTCCCTGTCTGTCACGAATGACGTTCTCACCACTGCGGTAGAACACCCTGTGTCTCTCAAGACATCCACCTCCCGATCACCGATCGCTCCCTTGCGCACTGGCAGTTCTGCTGCTGCCTCTGCATTGCGCATTCCAGACAATGTCAAACTGCCTGACCCCACCTGGCCATCACGTGGCTGTGAACCCTCGGCCTCCATTCCAGTCCCGCCCTGAAATGGCACTTCGCGCAAGGCACCAACCTTGGGTGTCTTATTGCGACAGTCTCTAGCAATATGCCCCCTCTTGCGGCAGATAAAACACTCGCGCAGTTCCGCTCTACTTTCCGCTCTTTGAGGTCTCGCGTTTTTAGCCTCTAGCGAATGTTCCTTCGCACCACTCGGATTGCCTGGCCCGTTCCTGTCTCTCTCAGACTTGAAGGTCTTTATCTGCTGTCCTAAACCCGACCTCGGTGGTTTGACATCGGATCGCGCTTCGCGATATACCTCAGCCGCTTCGAGCAGCTCTTCCGTGGTTTGCGGTTTCCTTTCCTTCAAATGAACAGTGAGTTCGGCCCCGCACCCGCTCAAAATCTGTTCTCGGATCAAGAGACTCTTTAGTTTGACAAAATCTTTGCCGACGTCGCTCAGCTCGAGCCATTTGTTGAAGTAATGGTCTAAGCGGACACCAAACTGGGCATACGTCTCGCCCGACTGAATCCTAGCCTGACGGAATTTCCGGCGAAAACCCTCCTCGGTGAGGTCGTACCCTTTCATTAACGCTTCTCTCAGTTTCTTGTAGTCTCTTTGGTCCGCCTTCGAAAGCGTAGAGAAGACGTGAAGGGCCTTCCCTGTGAGAAGGGCCGATAGCATCAATGCCCACTCGCCCTCCTCCCATCCCTGATTTTCCGCGAACGCTTCGAACCTATCGATGTATGCGTCGATTGAGTCTCCCTCTTCTTGAAATTTCGGAAGCTTCGGTCTAGGTGCATTGCCATGCCTTCGGCGACCCGCCTCTGTACTATCCGCATCCCCGTTTGCTTGCATGGTGCCGTTCGCCCGTTCAAGCCTCAGCCGCTCTAAGTCTATCTCTGCATTCCTGAGGTCTGCCTCCTGCTTCAGCCTCTCCGCCTCAGCAGTCAATCTCAGCTTTTCCATTTCAAGCTGTTGATGTTCTACACGTCTACGTTCCGCCCTTTCGTCTCTCTCTGCCTTTTGCTGACTTTCAACAAATTTCCGTAACTCCTCCCCCTCATAGCCCAGTTCCTTTCCTTGCGTCAATAACTTTTCCAGCGGTGTAAACGTCTCTTCTCCCATCTTGGCCAGACCCCGTTACTTCACTGTCCCCACTGTAATTAGTTTGTACTAACCCGTTCTTTGATAGTGTCAACATGCACGTAGTGCGAATAATGATATCCCGTTGGCTTACTAGACTGAGGACACTCGTCCCTTAGTACCTTTGTGCTTGTTCTAGTTAAGCAACGTAACTCAACCCTGAAGGAACCTTGGTTAGTATACTCAGATACTAGGCTGCCATGGTTAGAGTCCTCGCTCACAGTCCCTGCGGACTGCCTTCAGTTCAACAACGAACAACAACGACAATAACAACGAAGAACCGAAAGTATGATGTGAAACTTCAGTGAAACTTTTTCTAGCCCTGCGGCTACCTTCGTCTTTCCCCTCTATGACAAAATGTTTGGGCCAGAATCCTGGCAGGCTCGCCAATGATTGTCACGTGTCGGGGAAAACTTCTGTCCTTGCTGTTCGATGTTGTTGTTTTGTTACTAATAACAACGGCACCCCTCACTCACACATGCGTGCATGCGGTCCCTCAGCAATCACACACGGCATGCTCTCACACATGCGCTCTGGGTGATCCACTCACGGACTCGCTCTCTCTCACGCAACATCATATGCATGTCACAACCATGATATTTCATTCAGTTCACTATTGTAATCTTAACAACAGCTACGTTACTGCATACCATTAACGTAAACCCGGGTGCTACTAAGTAAATAATATTCCACAAACCTGGCCAGGCTTCACTCATCACACACACGCACTCCAATGCACACAGTCCATGTCATCACAGTCTTGACGACGCGACGTCTGGTGGAGCTCGTGGCACTCGTTGCATTAGAGGCCGCAGTCCTGTGCCGGGTGGAGTCCGTGGCGGTGACAGTCAGTGGTGGTGGTACCACAGCCGGGCCGGGATCATCTCACAGAGATTCGGAATTACTTGCACCTCACAGTCTCCCCTTCTCCAGTCTATTTCACCTTTGCTTCTCAGTCTTTGCATGTACATCACACGAATCACCTTGTGTCATGTCCTCTTTAATCCCTCCTCCTTTTCATGCTCATATTCCTTCCTGCGTCTTTCTTCTCTCGGGCCCCGGCTCCGACTCCTTCTTCCGAGTTCGGGCCTCCGGCTCCGACTTCATCTTCCGAGTTCGGGCCCCCGGCTCCCACTCCTTCTCTCGAGCCCCGGCTCCAAGTGTTCTTCCTCTCTCGAGCCCCAGCTCCGACTGCCCAAAAACCCACGCTCCGTTTCCCCCTTCTCCACATTTTGTATTCTTCCGCGAATTGAATATTCATCACTCCAATTCCATTTCGATATACAACAAAACGATATATCATCAAACGTAATAATAATGTACTAACACTACTTAGCATGCATTCAGGTTATGTTCCAGGACAAACGGCAGTTCTCCAATTTATTGAATTATTTTAATTAGGGATTATTTCCTGTCCAGAATGTCTGGAACTACCTCTCCTATTCTTCCACTAAGATATGGCGCGAATCACCCCCACTACCTTCCTTAATTCTCCCCTCGCCGCGTCTGTTGTTTTAGAGGCTAATTTATGGTTTACGTTGACCCGACCATCCCACTGCCCGCCGAGCCATCGCACACCCTTCCCTGGCCCCGTTTCCTCTGTCCGTCCCAAGTGACCGGCTAGTCTAAACAGTCGCCCCGCGAGTCTTGGCACTTGGCACTTTCTGCCTGCACCGACTAATTTACTCATTTCGCACTTTGACATTTGCCCCCCATTTGAAGACAATGCTACACATTGTTTTAACTACACCAAAGGGCGAAATCGCATACGAATAGAAAATATATGAAATTTTCCAACGTTTTACATCGAAAGACCAAATGGCCGGTAGACAACTCCACGCAAAGTGGTGATTATTTCACAAACGACATCATAGCTGACAGCTGAAGATATGTACAAAATTAACTCGGGTCAGTATGCAACATACTGCCGCCGTCTGTGAAATCGCCTTATCGAGAAGCTTGAGACAGACCTCCTTATCGCTACATTGCATGCAGTCTACATACTACGGCTATTCTAGCTATAACCGAAAAGAAGAAAAAGACATTCTCAGCCAACCTTGGTTCAGAATCTGGATTACAGCATGCCCGCGCTGCTCATGTAATCTGCCCCAACATTCTCCCTGCCGGTAATGTAAAGGATACGATATATCTTTTTGGGCTGAAGAGTCATGGCCCACCGCAACACCCGACCGTTCTTCAAGTTCGCTTTCTGCAGGAAGCTTAAAGGCTGGTGATCTGTCTCCAGGACAAACTCCTTGCCATACAAGTACTTCTGCAACTGTTGTACTCCCCAGACTACCGCCAAGCATTCTTTCTCGACAGTGGCGTACGCTTGTTCACACTTGGTGAGCTTTCGGCTGGCGTATCGAACTGGGAACTTCTTCCCGTCACATTCCTGCAACAGCACTGCCCCTAGACCTTGCCCTGACGCATCCGTTCGAAGAGTGAATGTCTTGGACATATCCGGCAGTTTCAGGATTGGCTGTGAAGCTAGCCTTTCCTTCACTGTAGATAGTGCCCTTTCTGCCGCCTCGGTCCATTCCACCTTATTGGGGCTGCCCTTCTTCACCACGTCACTGAGCGGACTCGTGATGGCTGCAAAGTTGGGAACGAACTCGCGATAGAAGCCAATCAGCCCCAACAAGCTTCTGACCTCTGCCTTTGTAGTGGGCCTAGGTAACTCCAGCATCTTTGCTACCTTGCCCTGTTCCGGCTGCTTCGTTCCCTCACCCACCATGAACCCCAGGAATTCCAGGTTGGGATAGCCGATCTGACATTTGCTGGGTCTGGCAGTCAGGTTGGCCCCTTTCAGCCTCAAGAACACCTCTCTGAGCAGCGCCATGTGCTCCTCCCACGTTTCAGAGAATATAAGAATGTCGTCCATGAAATTGGCGACATTCTTCATGCCATCCAACAGCTTTCTCATCATCCGCGTGAAGGTGGCAGGGCCACGTTCAGTCCGAACGGCATGACCTTCCATTGGAAGAGTCCCATGGGGGTAGTGAAAGCCGTGACCTCCCTCATTCGGTCGGACATCTTGATCTGCCAATAACCCTTACTGAGGTCTATTTTCGAGAAGTACCTGTTTGCCTGTGATGACATAGTTGCAAACAGATCCTCTATGTTAGGCATGGCCTCCATGTCAGGTTTGATGACATTGTTCAGGCGCCTGTAATCTGTGCAAAACCGATGCTCGCCTGACTTCTTCTTCACGATTACGACGGGAACGGCATAAGATGATTTAGATGGCTCAATCACCCCCACCTGCATCATCTTCCTAACTAACTTCCTCCGCAATGATCTCCCGAGTGGCATAAGGAATCGGGTATGGTTTTACACTGACTGGTTGTGTAGTGGTCAGCTCTGCGTCGCAGACTTCTAGGTCTGTCTGCCCTGGCCTTTCCGTCATCAGCCCACCAAACTCTGCGCATAAGGCCCTCGCTTCCCCTTTCTTGACCTCATCCAACTCGTCGTACAGGGTCACGTCCTGGTAGGACTCCGCCTCGCCCAACTCAGGCATCACTATGTGCCCCTCGACCTCCGGGTCCCCCTCACCGGTGTCGATCACTGCGGCTCCTGCCAGCAAAGTGGCTTCATCCGCTTCCTGACAGTTACGCTCAGTGTACTTTCTGAGCATATTTATGTGAAAAACCTTCTGCTGTCCATTTACATCGATCCTGTAATCATGCAGACCTACCTTCCCCACCACAACAAACGGCCCCTTCCAGTGCATCAGGATCTTGTTGTGGTCAGTTGGCAGCAGAAGTAGCGCCTTGTCTCCCACCTGCAGTTGACGGTTCTTGGCCTTCTTGTCAAAGTACTTCTTGTAGGTCTGAGAGGACTGTTTGAGCGCCTCCTGCGCAAACCGGCAGGTGTCCTCCAGGCGGCTCTTGAGGTCGAGCACAAATTGATATGTAGTCTTGACCTCCTCC
>JBHNNM010000186.1:0-5313 GCA_048563625.1 Gammaproteobacteria bacterium
GTTTCATATAACAATTCTCCTGTCTTTGAGTGATCTGTTGTCCTGACAAGTGCTTTCTCCACAAGAAAAAGTACTTATCTTAATTCATCACTCAACCGGCCAAGATAATTGTCGCCTAATACTTACCCCTGTATCGACAGGAAGCCATATTTAAACGTCTGAACATTGATATTAACCGCACCAGCATGGCTAACTGGATGATAAAAACAGCCCAACTAAGTCAACCTCTGTTGCAACGACTTATTCATTATCAGTTACAGCAATCCATTATCCAGGCCGATGAAACTCCGGTTCAGGTGCTCAATGAACCGGGAAGAAAGGCACAAAGTCAGTCCTGTATGTGGTTGTACCAAAGCGGCAGAAGCGGTGTATCTCCACCTGTTATTATTTATGATTATCAGCCCGGGCGCAGTGGGCTGTTTGCCAAAAACTACCTGCAGGATTCTAAAGGTCAATATCTTCAAACCGATGGCTATAGTGGTTATGCCCAGGTGTGTACCCCACAAAGTGGTATTGTCTCTGTCGGTTGCCGGGCTCATGCCCGGCGTAAGTTTGATGAGATGATTAAAGCCCTGCCCTTAAGGGCAAAAATGTGAAACCCGGCAAAGCCCATATGGCACTGAATACCATTACCAAACTTTATGCCATTGAAAAGCAGTGCAAAACCATGAGTGCAGAGCAGCGTTATCTGGTTCGTCAAAAGAAAAGTCAGCCCATATTAAATCAGTTTAAGCAATGGCTGGATAGATCCGCTGAGCAGGTACCCCCCAAACAACCGGGCAAGGCCATTCATTATGCTTTACTGCCCTAGCTGTGTGCCGAAAGAATTCAGGCATTACAGTAGGTGGGGTAGAAGGTCAATGTGGGATTAATTGGCGCTCACGGATAAAACAATGAAAACCCAGTTGGTTAATGATGCTTTGCTCATGGCCATATGGAAACGAAAACCATCTAAATGGCTTGTCTGGCATACCGACAGAGGCTGCCAGTATGCTTCGGATAGTCATCGTAAATTATTAGGTGACCATGGCATTATTCAGTCCATGAGTCGCAAGGGTAATTGCTGGAACACTCAGTTTATAATACCCATGAACGTATCCCAATCTGACCCATGCTGGGATTGGCCTTGTTGCCTTTGTATTGACCTGTCGATTGGAGTTGACGTTCCCAAAGCGTCACTGGGCCGATTACTTGTGACCTAATAAGAGCTTTGTTTTGCATCTTGAGTGTCCTGTCCTGTAATTCGGATTGGTGATACCTGACTTATGCTTTTTTGGGAGGTGTTGGCCATGAACAAAAAACTTCAAAATAAAGTTATCCTTGGTGTTGATACCCATTTGGATAAACATATTACAGTGCTCATTGATGGATTTGGGAAATATCTGGGAAATTTATCGATAGAGACGAATACTACAGGTTATCAGCAGTTATTTAAATGGGCACAATCTTTTGGTAAGCTGCGACGAGCAGGCATTGAAGGTACAGGAACTTATGGTGCGGGTTTGGCACGATTTATTTCTAAGCAAAAAGTTCAGGTCTTTGAAATTAATCGACCTGACCGTTCAATGCGTCGCTTTCGTGGTAAGTCCGTTCCAACAGATGCAGAAAGTGCTGCACGCACTGTTTTATCGGGTAACGTATGTGCAATACCTAAATTACACTCTGGTGCTGCTGAAAGTATGCGGATTGTCTCTGTTGCCAGGCGTAGCGCCGTTAAGGCACGGACACAGGCCATTAATCAGATCCGGGCTTTGCTTATTTCTGCCCCTGATAATATACGTTCAAAATTATGGAAGTCAAAGCCTGCAGAATGTGTTAATAGCTGCGCTTACCTGCGAATACCTAGAGAATCAAGTTGGTTAGTTACATTGGCTACCACTCTCCGTTTATTAGCGAAACGCTGGCTCTCCCTTACAGAAGAGCTGAAAGAACTGGATAAAATCTTGGAGCAATTAACAAAACGCGGTGCCAAACGAATGCTGGAACAATTTGGTGTTGCCCCTCAAACAGCGGCAACATTACTGGCCGTTGCTGGTGATAACCCAGAACGTCTACGTAATGAAACAGCCTTAGCTTCATTATCTGGTGTTAATCCTTTAGAGGCTTCCTCGGGTAAAACCGTTCGTCACCGACTTAACCGTGGAGGTAATCGGGATGCTAATAATGCATTATGGACGATTGCCATGGTTCGTATGCGAAGTGATCCACGTACCCGGGAATATGTCGCTCGAAGAACATTAGAGGGTAAATCATTAAAAGAGATCCATCGATGTTTGAAGCGTTATATTATTAGAGAGTTATATCCAATTATTCTGGCTGATTTGAAGGACGCTGCCTTGCTTACTTGACATAGGAGCGTCAATGCTGTATCAGAAAGCTTTTTCCATACACTGAAAACAGAGTTGGTGCATCATCAGAAATTCAGAACCAGGGATGAAGCTAAACAGGTGATATTTGAATATATTGAAGTCTTTTATAACAGGGAAAGACTGCATTCTGCCAATGATTATTTATCACCTAAAGATTACGAAGAACTACAGAAAATGGCTTAAAAAAAGTGTCCGGGAAAGTGTTGACAGATCACTGTTTGGTCAACAACCAGTATTTATAAACACATTGTTACAGCTTCTTATAAACTATAACCAAATTTTTTAACCCAAGGGTCTAAAAGTTCATGACACCTGTCATCAAAAAGGAATTCAAAATTCTTCCACGAAGATTGCACACCAATCGTTAGCCCTTTTCGTACATTGTCATAACTTGGTGTTCTCACTGGGCGTTGTTCAGCGTGCTTAACGAAGTTAAGAACTTCATCAGTCCATTCCACACCCAAAAAGCGAATAGCACGCTCCATTTGCTGTCTAAAGTCGATTACTAGATCATCATATTTGATGTAGCATACTCTACCAGTTTCCCTAGGGAAAACGTCAAACCAGTCTGACATCACTTTATTGTATAAAATACAGGCATTATGTATATCATTAAAAGCAGTCATAGCCGAATTTTGTGCATATACCTGTTTAATATTACTTAAAACAACATCATAGGGATGCCTAATAGAAAAAATATAATGTTTATTTGGTAATATTTTTTCCATATATTTAATGTTTGCGGATATGATAGGTGTTTTATCTATTATTGCCTTTGCATCAGGTTTGTTTACAAATCTGTCAATATCTTTGTAATATAGACTTTGGTGGAATGCTAATCGCAACATCAACTTGCTACACTCAGGATCTTTCTCCATGGGCGCAGTAAAAGCCGTGTTAAACGATCCAATCATAGATGATGTTTCTTCACATGTGGCAATATCCGGATGTGCATTTAAAGCATTTTCTAATAAGGTTGTTCCTGAACGTGGAAAACCTGTCATTATAAAATACCTATCATGTTTATCGGGTATTGGTTTTGGGTTTTCCAAGTTTGCTCTTTCATTGAGCCTCTGTATGAAAACTTCTGGTTTGTACCTTTCATCCACCTGAGCCTTATTCTGCAATTCATACCATATTGCTGATTTTTTATAATCACCCAATTTCTCATAACATTTTGCGGCTATATTGGAAATTAGAAACGTTTGCTCACGTAATGATTCTAAAGCATTACTGGTTTTCAAAAAATTTATACAATTTTCATAGTCTTTATTCCAATAATACTTCATTGCAATAATATAGACTCGAACAAGTTTATGTTCCTCTAATGAGTAAATTATTGGGGATAATGCCATAAACACATCTTTTGCAGATTCTCTTTCCAGAAACTGCATAAGATTAAGTAATGATGACTGCAAAGTATGTTCATTTTGCAAAAAGAGCAGACGTATATTATGTTTTAGTGCCTCTTTCCAGGGTAGTCTCTCTCTGGAAATATTTGCAGCCAGATTCGCATGATACATATCACCCGTCTGCAGAAACAGCAATTCATGCAATGCCACTTGCTCTGCATAATTGTTTTCAAATTGTTTCTGCATCAATATTTTTGGTAATTCACCAACCTTATCGGATAGCTGCTTTTCCATTTCAATAATTCTGTCTATCAGATCAAACCGAAATAAACGTATCAGTTCCGGTACTAATAACTGACGAACATAACTGCTCATTTGTGCAACATGCATTGCAACTTTAAGCACTTCGTCATTAAAGCGAACTCCCTTATTGATCAGAGCTTTAATTGCATAAACCCGAATGACCGGATCGTGAATACGAAGCCGATCGAGATAAGATTGTACCGTTGTAAAAGAAGCAATTTTGGGGATTATGCCTATGGATTGTGTTAAATTAACTTCTTCAGGTGCTGATGGAATTTCATAGATAAATTTATTATTTGTTGCCATTATAATAATTTCTTTATTGTAAAAAAAAGCCCTACCCTTATTCAGGGCAGGGCTTAAAGTTATTCACCATATTCTATCAAACAAATATGATGAGCTTCTTTTAGCCAAAGATAATATCAGTTGTCGCAAGTGTGTTTACACCAGCTAATTGAATAACCATATCATCGGCATAACTAAAGTCACCATCACCACTAGAGTCGATAAATAACCAGCCACTACCTGTTGAGTCTACAGCAAAGGCTGTTGCACGATCTACCAAGCCAGAATCAAAGAAATCGACACCATCACCGATTAAGTCTTTAAGCTCATCAGCAACGCCCTCACCTGCTTCAAGAGTACCTTTCTTCAGGATATCCGCACGTGCATCTCCTGTAGATAAGTTTAGAGTGGATGACAATTCAATAATATCCTCCTCAGTGTCAAAATTATTTACTGTATCAAATCCTGACATTGAATCTGCATCATCAGTAAGAACCAGTCTGGAGTCATCTGCAGAGACATATCTTACTCTTTCTTCTGCTGCGCTAGTAAGGTTAATAGTATCTGCTCCAGCATTAGCTTGAATCTCGTCACCATTCTGAGTGGCGGAATATTCATCATCTGCATCTGAACCATTAAATGTTACAGCATTTGAAGCATTGACAGCTGAGACATCTATTAGCACACCCGCGCTATTCCCGGTTGCATCAATATATTCAACACGTGCATTTGAATTGGCATCACCAACATCCAGATTCAACTTGGCATCACCAGTGATAACAATATTAACAGCATCTTCTGCAAACAAATCAAAGTTATTTGTGTAGTCAGCAGAAGTTAAAGCATCACCATCACCCAGTTCCTGAGATTTTGTGGTTGCACTTGAATCGATATTTACATTCTCAATTCCAGCAGCAATCACAGATGCAGTGATTTCCGCCTCAGCTGTCAGATCGGTATCAGTATCATTAGCAGATAAGGTAATATCCAATTCATCTGAAGTT
>JBHNNM010000187.1:0-3865 GCA_048563625.1 Gammaproteobacteria bacterium
ACCAAGAAAGAGTCTTAACTTTCTTACACCATTCCAGGCAATGCAGAAATCACTTACAAGAACGGGAAATTCATGCGTTGCACTTCAGAGTTGAATCCGCGTTATAAATTGAAGATATGACTTATGCTTATACGAAACGACACCAGAAAAACATCTGAACGACGCAGACAGGATCGACGTCAGGTGGATTATGAATTTGGTAGTGCGCAATGGATTGAGCATGTCAAAAATCATTATGCTGTCTGGCCTAAAACTGAGCGGCGCCAGCAGAGACGCCGCAGCGGTGAACGCCGACAGTGCCAGCCTGATAATGAATCCTTAAGCGATTATAAAAGCAGTCGTCTGACAGAAGAAGAAGAGATCTTTTTTGATAACTTATTTAAGGCTCAGGACTGATTTAAAGCTCAGGGCTGATTTCCGATAACCGCCCTTCTGCCAGTCTCAGCACCCTGTCCATTTTTGAGGCCAGTTGTTCATCATGGGTCACCAGTACCAGGCTGACACCCAGTTGTTCATTTAGCTGGATCAGTAAATCATAAACCTGCCGGGCAGTATGATTATCCAAGTTTCCGGTCGGTTCATCCGCCAGCAGGCATTTGGGGTCTGTAACCAGCGCCCTGGCAATGGCCGCCCGCTGTCGTTCGCCCCCGGATAACTCACCCGGCTTATGTCCCAGACGATGGCTAAGACCGACTTTATTCAGCAATTCCGTGGCTTTAGCCCTGGCCTTCTGTACCGGTTCACCCCGGATTAATAAAGGCATGGCAACATTTTCCAGAGCGGTAAATTCCGCCAGAAGATGATGAAACTGGTACACAAAGCCCAGCGCCTGGTTTCTCAGCTCACCCAGTTCTTTAGCATTAAGCTGAGCTATATCCTGCCCGTCAATCAGTACCGTACCGGACTTAATCCGGTCCAGACCGCCAAGCATATACAGCAGAGTACTTTTACCAGAACCTGAAGCTCCGACAATAGCCACCCGCTCGCCTTTCTTAATCTGTAAATCCAGGTCGTGAAACACATCCACCCGCACCCCGGCATCATCAAAATACTGGGTCAGTTTCCGGCATTCAATAATATTACTCATAACGCAATGCCTCCGACGGCTGGGTTCTCGATGCCCGCCAGGCCGGGTAAATAGTGGCCAGCACGGTCAGACTAAAAGAAATAGTGGCGGTGATCATAACATCCGACCATTTCATTTCCGATGGCAGGTCGCTGATCAGATAAACATCCGGTGCCAGAAATTTTATACCCAGAAAATGCTCCAGTGCCGGCACCAGAGTTTCAATATTCTGGGCGGTTAAAATTCCGGTGGTCACGCCCAATAAGGTACCCACCACACCAATGACCATACCCTGAGAAACAAAAATCCGCATCACCATGCCCGGACTGGCGCCCAGAGTTCTTAGAATCGCAATATCCGCCTGTTTATCATTAACCACAATAACTAGGGTGGATACAATATTAAACGCTGCCACAGCTATGATCAGAGAAAGGATGATCATCATCATGGTTTTTTCTATATTAATGGCACGAAACAGATTGGCATGATGCTGGGTCCAGTCAATAACCCGGTGATAGCCATTCCATTTCTGTTCTATTTCCCGACTGATCCGCGGTGCCTGATACAGATCATCCAGTTTGAGGCGTATGCCCGTTACCTTGCCTTTCATTTTAAACAGGGTCTGAGCATCTTTAAGACGGATAAGCGCCATATTGGAGTCGTACTGATTATGACCAACTTCAAAAACACCCACTACAGTAAAGCGTTTGATACGCGGCATAATGCCTGCCGGTGTAACATTAGCAGACGGCGTCACCATGGTTACTTTGGAGCCTACGACGGCACCTATGGAACGGGCCAGATAACGCCCCAGTATAATTCCGTATTTCTGTTGGCTTAAGGCTTCGTAACTGCCTCTGTAAATATGTTTTGAGACATCAGATACCGTTTTTTCTTCTTCGGTATCTATACCCCTGACCAGTGCACCATTGACATTGGAATTATTAGTCAGCATGGCTTCCTTAACAATATAGGGGGCAGATCCCAGTACATGAGGCTGTTTTTCAATGAGTTTGTCCATAGACTGCCAGTTTTCCAGGGTGCCGTTTAAACCGCTGATGGTGGCATGAGAAGCCATACCCAGGATACGGTCACGAATTTCAGCCTGAAAACCGTTCATTACTGACAGTACAGTGATCAGTGCCCAGACACCAATGGCAATACCGATAAAGGAACTGAGGGTAATAAAGGAGATAAACTGATTACGCCGCTTGGCCCGGGTGTATCGAAAGCCAATAAAAAGTGAGAGGGGTTTAAACATTAAATTTTGAGTTCCTTATTTTCGCTCTTGTAATTCCAGCCGCTTCTGCAGAACAATTCCGATTGGATTCTGGTCTTTATCTTCCAGAAACTTTACGCCGTAAGCCAGTACTTCCACGCCTTTTGCCATGACTTCCTGAAGCGTCTGTGCATACAGGGGATCAATTTCATCAGCCACCCGTACAGTCTGACAATCTTCCCGCTGTACACAGAAAAAGAAATAGCCCTGTGTCCCTGCTGCACCATCCATTCCAGTTCCCGCAGGTGTTTACTTCCCCGGGCCGTTACCGCATCGGGAAAGGCCGCCACGCCGGACTCAAAGCTGGCCGTGACATTTTTTACTTCAATATAACATGGCTGACCACTGGTCTGGGTTACTAATAAATCAATACGGCTTTTTTCCTGACCATAGGACACTTCTGTCTGGATACTCTGGTAATCGTTTAATTCCTTAATCCAGCCCTGTTCAATAGCCTCTTTAACCAGCGAATTGGCCAGATGGGTATTGATGCCGATTTTCTGTCCTGTTTCGGTTGATGCAATTTCCCAGCTGTAAAGATATTTACGCTTTGGATTGTGGCTGTTACTCAGCCATACGCTGATTCCGGCAATAGCACAGCCGGCCATGGGACCGGTATTTGCCGTATGCACCGTAAGCACCTGTCCATCGAATAATTCAACATCGGTAAGAAAACGCTTATAACGTTTTATCAGAGTTGCTTTAATCAGAGGTTCTTTAAATTTCACCGGAATTTACTGACCTGCACGCTCATCAGCCAAAAAACCAGCCATACGTTCAACCGCCTGCTGCAGCATCGGAATATCACGGGTATAGGCCAGACGAACATAACGCTCCGGATGGTTAGCACCAAAGTCCAGTCCCGGAGTTATGGCGACACCGCTCTGGTGCAGCAGACCATGGGCAAACTGCATACTGTCATCGGTCAGAGCAGAACAGTCACAATAAAAATAAAAAGCACCCTGGGGTTTAACGGGTATTTTAAAGCCCAGTTCCAGTAACTGCGGATACAAAAAGTCCCGGCGCTGCTGAAAAATGTGCCGTCGTTGTTCCAGAATTTCAATGGTTTGTGGCTCAAAAGCCGCCAGTGCCGCCCGCTGGGCCGTGGTCGGGGCCGCCAGAAACAGGTTCTGAGCCAGATGGTCACAGGCCTCCAGCAAATGCTCTGGCACAATACACCAGCCCAGCCGCCAGCCAGTCATCTGAAAATATTTGGAGAAGCTATTAATAATAATCAGATGCTGATTATCTTCGGCATGCTGTAAGGCCGTAGCCGCCCCGGGCTTTGACCAGTTCGCTGATCCGCACCATTTCATCCGCACTGACCATGGTTCCGGTAGGATTGGCCGGAGAAGCTATTAATACTGCCTTAGTATTTTCTCTCCAGTGCTGTTCAATCAGTTCAGCCGTTAACTGGTAGCCGGTACGCTCATCTACGGCCACCGACTGAATCTGCCCATCCACAAAAGGTACAAAATTCTGGTTACAGGGATAACCGGGATCGGCCAGCATAACCGCAT
>JBHNNM010000187.1:3965-5240 GCA_048563625.1 Gammaproteobacteria bacterium
CCCCTGCTGCTCCAGCTCACGGGCTTCACCCAGCAAAGCCATAACATGAAACGGCTCAATACCGTCCATACGCGGAGCCAGATCAGGATGCTCAGGATATTTAGCAGGCTGACTCATCCCTGATGTATTTTCCTAGCGCAATCCAGAGTAAAATAAGGTTCATCACACTGCCCGGCAATCACCTTCATAGACTGATCCGGCTCACCAAAATCACTGAGTACCAGCTCCGCACCGGCAAAGTCATGATCGGCTGTATAATCATTAATGGTAATTATGGTTTTTAAGTCCGCTCCCTTAGAAGAGAGTAAGCCGTTATAGGAATCCTCAAACGCCAGACACTGCTCAGGCGACAGATTCATTTTTTCCATGGCATAAGTATAAATATCCGGAGCCGGTTTCTTGGCAGGCACCACATCCCCGGCTGCAATCACTTCAAAGCAGTCAATAGCGTCCGCTCCCAGAGTGTGAGTCAGCAAAGAAGTCACATTGGCCGGTGTAGTCGTTGTCGCAATGGCCAAACGCAGTCCAGCCTCACGGGCTTCATTAAACAGGCGCACCACACCGGTACGCAGAGGTACTGCCCCTTCTTCCATTAACTGCATATAAAAACGGGGCTTGGCGGCATGCAGATCCGCAACAAACTCATCCAGAGGCTTGTTAATGGATGTTGGAATTTGAAAGTCCTCACCCCGTTCATCTTGATAAAAGTCACTCAGATAAAACTTGATGCGCTCTTTACCGCCGGTCACTTCCAGCAGCCGACCATATAATTCCAGACTCCAGTTCCAGTCCAGCCCTGCTTCTTTAAAGGCCATATTAAAGGCCACTAGATGACCATCTTTCTCGGTATCGGCCAGCGTACCGTCCACATCAAAAATCAGGGCTTCTAAATTACTCATTCTTTTATCTTCTCCAGAAATTTTTAATCTTAACGCACAGAGCAGACTATATACTCGGAGTATCAGGGAATCGGTGCTTTTTGATGAAGTTTCGGCAGCATGGACGCTGCCGTAAAGCCTCCAGGGAAGGATTTACGGAGTCTTCAGCAAAAAGTAACGGTTGCCTGATACGGGTTATAACGTCAGACCAAGTATCAAATTTATTTAATTATGGAATTGTAACAGACCTGAAAACTGTAATAAAACCTATTTTCATTCTAAAATAAAAGATATAGACAACAAATTTCTAACAAGTACTTAAAAAACACATTAAACCCGGAAAAAAACACGAATTTATTGCCTTAGTCTGGATATTTTGTTATATATTCACATCTTT
>JBHNNM010000188.1:0-5188 GCA_048563625.1 Gammaproteobacteria bacterium
TTGCCTACAAAAAAGGTAATATATTTAAAAAAGGTCTGTTTAATGCAAACGGATTTAGTGTCAACATTCCTCCTGAAGGCATTATTTCCCGAACGGTTAACTGGAACAAAATGAAAGGTGCAAAAACGCTAAAGTTTACTTTAAGTTGGCAGGGAAGTACTCGAGATGCTTACCTTGATCTTTCCAGAAAATATGTATGCATTTCTAAAGATATCAGAAACCCACAGGTACCCTTTTATATAAAATCGATACACTTATATAAACCAGGGACATTAGGATACAAAGACAGGGTAGAGATTACTTTTCATAATCCAACATCAGAACTTATACAGGCAATAATTCATCCCTGGGAACGTGGACCGAATGGTGATGCCGTAGGATTGTTAAATTATCAACATACTTTACTTCCTCAAAGAGACACTAAGGTTAGTTATAATTTTAACTCAACTCAGGGAACTGAAGAATTTGGAGTTACGTATAGAAAAAAACCCAGTTTACAAAGTGAGGTATCAAGAAAAGTTATCTGTAAAAATTCTGGGGGAGTTAAAATGACTCCAAAAACAATGCACAGACCTGAACTACAAAAGTTTAAAATGCCTTATAAACCTCTAAAAGATATGTGAGAAATGTTTATTTAGTTATGCTATTTTATGGCTGTCATGAAATGGTTGGTTTCCTGGCGAAAAGGTAGAAGATTTATGAGCAAGCAAATTCAATACAGTGATGAAAACCTTGGTGATGTAAAAATAGTATCAGATTTTTTGCCCTCACCAGAGGAATTAGCACTCAGGCAAAAAAATACCAAGATAACCATTTCTCTGAGTTCAGAGAGCATTGCCTATTTCAAAGAAACAGCAAAAAAGCATCATATGCAATATCAGAAAATAATTCGCCAGTTACTGGATGAATATGTCGCCCACCAGAAAAGTGCTCAAAAATAAGCATTGCTGTATTGTGCGGATAGCGTGAGCAGGCTGAACAGGGCTGTGGAATATGTTATAGTAGCGTTCTGAATTTACTTAACTGATATGACTACGGCTACACTATGAGTTCACAAGCGAGCACACAGGCAAAAACCGAATTACGACATAATTGGACTCTGGACGAGGTTCAGGCTCTGTTTGATTTACCCATGAATGACCTGCTGTTTAAAGCACATAGCATTCACCGGGAAAACTTTGATACCAATAGTATTCAGATCAGTACCCTGCTCAGTATTAAAACCGGTCGCTGTTCCGAAGACTGTGGTTATTGCTCTCAGAGTGCTCATCATAAAACCGAACTGGAAGCTGAGTCCTTATTATCGCTGGACGAAGTCATTGCTGCCGCTCAAAAAGCCAAAGAGGAAGGCGCTGACCGTTTCTGTATGGGAGCGGCCTGGTCACGTCCTAATAAACGGGATTTTCCTAAAGTTTTGGAGATGATCAAGGCGGTCAAATCTCTGGATATGGAAAGCTGTGTGACCCTGGGTATGCTTAATGAAGAACAGGTGCAGCTACTTAAGGAAGCCGGCCTGGACTACTATAACCATAACCTGGATACCTCGCCTGAGTTTTACGGCAATGTTATTTCTACCCGCACCTTTCAGGATCGTCTTGATACCCTTAATGCCGTCCAGCAGGCCGGTATTAATGTCTGCAGCGGCGGTATACTGGGGCTGGGTGAAGAACGCCATGACCGCTGCAGTCTGCTGATGCAGCTGGCCAATATGGAGCAGCATCCGGACTCTGTACCCATCAATATGCTGGTGCAGGTGGAAGGCACCCCCTTATACGGTCAGGATGAAATTGAACCGCTGGAATTTGTACGTACGGTGGCGGTGGCGCGTATTATGATGCCCCGTTCAGTGGTCAGACTGTCGGCCGGTCGTGAAGAAATGAGTGATGAAATGCAGGCCATGTGCTTTTTTGCCGGTGCCAACTCCGTTTTTTATGGCGAACGCCTGTTAACCACAGAGGGAGCCAGTGCATCCCATGATCAGCAGCTGTTTGCCAGTCTGGGCATGAAAACCAGCCTAGAAAAGAAAAAAAGCTGTCACAGCCAGTCCTCAGAGTCGGTCACTGAATCAGTAACCGCAGCCGAAACGGATTCTGCAGTATCTGTCAGAGCTTGAATGTCCGGCGGTGGCTGAATTAATGAACCTGGATGATCTTCTGCAACAGGAGCTGTCAGAACGCCGACAGCAATCTCTTTATCGTCAGCGTAAAATTATTGAAACCCCCCAACAGGTTCACCTTAAAATCAATGGGCGATCCCTGCTCAGTTTTTGCAGCAATGACTACCTTGGCCTGGCTAACCACCCCGATATTGCCGCCGCCTTAAAAAAAAGCGTCGATCAATGGGGGGTGGGCAGTGGCGCTGCTCACCTGGTCAGCGGTCATACTGCCGTACATCATGAACTGGAAGAAGCCCTGGCTGATTACACCGGGCGCAGCCGCGCACTGCTGTTTTCTACCGGCTATATGGCTAATCTTGGTATTGTTAATGCCCTGATGGGTAAAGGCGATCTGGTGGTAGAGGACAGGCTTAACCATGCCTCGCTGATTGATGCTGCCCTGTTATCTTCTGCTCTCTCCGGAAGTGTCTTTAAACGCTATCCGCATAATAATGTGGAACGGCTGGAATTATGGCTGGCTAGAAGTGAGCCGCAGGCCAGAAAGTTGGTGATCAGTGATTCCGTTTTCAGTATGGATGGTGTACTGGCCGATGTGCCCGAACTGGTCCGGGTCTGTCAGGACTATGATGCCTGGCTGATGCTCGATGATGCCCATGGCTTCGGTCTGTTAGGTGAACAGGGTGCCGGCGTGGCGCAGGAGTTTCATCTGGATCAGCAGCAGTTACCGATTTATATGGCCACCCTTGGCAAGGCCATGGGTGTTGCCGGTGCCTTTGTGGCCGGCAGTGATGCCCTGATTGAAACCCTGATCCAGAAAGCCCGCTCGTTTATTTATACCACCGCCATGCCGCCGGCACTGGCCTCGGCTCTGCTGGTCAGTCTGAAAATTGCCCGTGAGGAAAACTGGCGTAGGGAAAAACTTAAAGCGCTGATTGCCCAGTTCCGCAGCGGTTGTGAACAACTGGGCCTGAACCTGCTGGACTCCATGACTGCCATTCAACCGGTGTTAACCGGCAGCATTAAAAATACCGTTGCTTTAAGCCAGGCTCTGGAAGAACAGGGTATTCTGGTAACCGCCATACGTCCCCCTACAGTACCCAAAGGCACGTCCCGGTTACGGGTGACCTTATCGGCTCTGCACTCAGAGCAGGATGTTGAACGACTGCTGAATGCCTTTGCCGATCTGGGCATGTGAGCCTGAGTTGGAGCAGTGTATTCATTATCAGCAATGGGGTAATGTTGAGTCCCGCAGACAGATTCTGTTTCTGCACGGCTGGGGGATGAACAGCGGTGTCTGGACACCAGTAGCAAAGTATCTGCAGGAACAGCTTACTGGTTATCATATTATCGCTGTGGATTTACCCGGATATGGTCAAAGCCGAAGCTGTGATCAGCAGGCCCTAGGCGGTCATTATAATTCGGTCTCGCTGGCACAATGCCTGGCTTTTTTATTAAAGGATAAAGAAACCATTATTATTGGTTGGTCCATGGGTGGACTGGTGGCCCTGGAAATGGTGCGTCAGTTTCCACAGACGGTCAGCCGGCTGGTTCTGGTCAGTTCCAGCCCGCGTTTTGTACAGGGGAATAACTGGCCTTATGCAGTTAAAGCATCGGTGTTTGAACAATTCTATCAGTACCTTGAGCAGGATCACCGGGCGACCTTAAAACGCTTTCTGGCCATTCAGGCCATGGGCAGTGACACGGCCAGAAAGGACATTAAAACCCTGCAGCAGCAACTGGAACAACGCGGTGAGCCGGATCCCTCTGCCTTAAAAGATGGCCTTAACATGCTGTTAAATGAAGATAAAAGGGCGCTGTTATCTGAAATCACGGATATTCCCATTGAGCTGATTTGCGGAGAACGGGATACCCTAGTTAATATTAAAGCACAGCAGCGGTTAGCTCAGCAACCCAATATTAAGCTGCATCCTGTTGCCGGTGCCGGCCATGCGCCGTTTATTTCTCATCCGGATGAGTTTATGACACTATTGCGAGGCATTCTTGAACACTGACGATCCATCTGCTTTGCCGGCATTTAGCAAACCCCAGGTGCAGGCAACCTTTAACCGGGCGGCAGACAGCTATGATGGTGCGGCAATAGTACAACTGGAAGTATGTAAGCGCTTACTTGAACGACTGGATTATATAAAAATCAAACCTCAGATTATTCTGGATCTGGGTACGGGAACCGGACAGGGCGTACAGGGACTGGCAGAGCAATACCCGGAAGCCGGGCTGATCGCTATGGATCTGGCACCCCGGATGCTGCACAAATGCCGCCAGCGCCTTAAACCTTCCGGCCTGACCGATAAACTGCGCCGGGCCATCCGTGCTAATCGCTATCATTATGTCTGTGCCGATGCAGAGCGGCTGCCACTGGCGGATGCCAGTGTGGATCTTATTTTTTCCAACCTCACCATTCAGTGGTGTACCGATTTAGTTCAGCTTTTTCAGGAATTTCGTCGGGTATTAAAACCCGGCGGTTTACTGCTGTTTACCACCTTTGGTACTGACACCCTGAAAGAGCTGAGAGCCAGCTGGGCGGCGGTCAGTGATAAAGTCCATGTGAATGAATTTACCGATATGCATGATATTGGTGATATTTTATATAATGTCCAGACTGAAAACCCTGTTATGGATAGTGAGCGGATTGTACTGAATTACCCCTCAGTCAAAAAGATTATGCTGGACTTGAAAGCTGTTGGTGCGCACAATCAGAACCGGGGCCGGGAAACCGCCCTGACCGGCAAACAGCGTTTTAAGGCCATGCTTGAGCAATATGAGCAATTTAAAACCGCTGACGGCTATCCTCTGACCTATGAAGTCGTTTACGGCCATGCCTGGAACCCTAAAACCCCGCTACAGAATACCCATGCCATGGACAATGGACAGCAAATATCCATTTCCATGGCACAACTTAAAAGCACCTTGAAATCCAAGGAGAAATAATAGCTTCACAGTACTGTAATTTACAAATACATATCAATTACATCGTAAATTAAGCTTGTAAAATTTTACCTTCATAAGTCCATTTAAATGGCTTAGCCACATCAGTCATCCAGTACTTGAATA
>JBHNNM010000189.1:0-5166 GCA_048563625.1 Gammaproteobacteria bacterium
ATTCTTTCATTATAAATTAAGGGCTTGTTGAGAGTATTAATTATTGTTTAGAATATCCTTAAATTCTGGTATTTGTCGGTAAAAACATGATAATATGAGCCGTAATTAATAGAAGTAATACTAATCAGGTGCCTTTAATGGGACAAAAAACAACATTTAACCTGGAAGACTGGGATTTTCCAGAGGAAAAAGCTGACCAGGAATATAAAACGGATACTGTTCTGGCTGATGAGGCCATTGATGAATTTGGGGTGGATGTCAGTCTGGATTCCATGATAGAAGAAGCAGAGAATTCCCTTGGCGGCAAGGCTCAGCTGTTTATTAACAGCAACTTTGACAACGGCCGGGATCTGTCCCAGGAAGAAGATGCTTTCAAAAATCAGATTGAAGACCTGTTTGAACTGCTGGAACTGGAAAAAGCCGCTGACAAAAGCGAAGGTATCCGCGTTTACCAGACCGATTCATCACCCTCCAGACCCTGGCGTTTTCACTGATTGTCTTTAAGCTAAAAATTTTAATGAATCAGTGGCATCCGGGCAGGTCATTGGTTATAATGCACGCTCTCTGCTGGTCCCCTCGCAATGATAAGCCGTAAACCCAGCCAGGTCCGGAAGGAAGCAACTGTAGCGGCCGACTCATGTGCCGGGGTGTGGCTGGCAGAGACTTTCTAACTCCCCCTAATCTTTATTATTCCTTACTGTTGTCAGTTCTGTATTTAAGATATAATTCTACTAAATAATTATAAGTATCCGGAAAACTAAAGGGATCTATGGAATACCAGGTTCTGGCTCGTAAATACCGTCCAAAAACATTTACCTCCATGATGGGGCAGGAGCATGTGCTTAAGGCTCTGGCTAATGCGCTGGAAACAGAACGTCTGCACCATGCTTACCTGTTTACCGGTACCCGCGGTGTGGGTAAAACAACCGTCGCCAGAGTGCTGGCCAAGGCTTTGAACTGTGAGCAGGGGATCACGGCAGAACCCTGTGGGAAATGTGCTGCCTGCCAGGAAATTGATCAGGGCCGTTTTGTGGATCTGATTGAAGTGGATGCGGCCTCCAGAACCCGTGTTGAGGATACCCGGGAACTGCTGGATAATGTCCAGTATGCCCCGACCCGCGGCCGTTTTAAAATCTACCTGATTGATGAAGTACACATGCTGTCCGGGCATAGTTTTAATGCACTGCTTAAAACCCTGGAAGAACCGCCTCCACATGTTAAATTTCTGCTGGCAACCACCGATCCGCAAAAATTACCCGTCACTATTCTGTCACGCTGTCTGCAGTTTAATCTTAAACGCCTGAATATAGAGCAGCTCGAACAGCAGATGCAGACTATTTTGCAGGCTGAAAAAATTACTTACGAAGAGACGGTCTTAAAACCCCTGGCCATTGCCGCAGACGGTTCCATGCGAGATGCCCTGAGTCTGCTTGATCAGGCCATTGCCTATTGTAATGGCACCCCCAACCTGGCTGATGTTGAAGTTATGCTGGGAAGTGTTCACAAAGACCGGATTTATAATCTGCTGGCGGCGCTGGCTAATAATAACGGGGCGGAACTGATCAATCAAAGCCGTCAACTGGCGGAGCAGGGGCCGGATGTTAATACCGTTCTGGCGGAACTGATTTCCATGCTGCAGCGTATTGCCCTGTGCCAGATGGTGCCGGACATACTGGATGATAGTTATGGCGATAAGGATTCAGTTGAGCAGCTGGCACAGGTTATTGCACCGGAAGATGTACAGTTATATTACCAGATTGCCTTAAATGGCCGTAAGGATCTGCCGTTTTCACCTCAGCCCCAGGGCGGCTTTGAGATGATCCTCTTAAGAATGCTGGCATTCAGACCCACAGGCTCAAAAAAAAACTCTCCAGCCCCGCTGACCAGACCCGTAGCTAAAACTAAACCGGCATCCAGCAGTAAGACTTCATCTTTAATTAAAGAGATGGCAAAAAAACAGACCGAAACAGCTAAGGTTCAGGCCGATAAACCGTTCAAAAAAACGAATTCAGCCGATAAAATAGCGGAACCCGCCGGGGTCTCAAAACCGGTTATACAGCCTGAAAAACAGGGCATAGAAGAGCAGACTGCAGAAGGTCAGAGTACGGTAGAACCTGAACAGTCTGAAATAAAAGAACCGGCCGCACCTCTACACAGGGAAGCATTACAGGAACAGACTGAAGGTGAACCTGATACCCAGGCGGAGACAGATATTCCCTGTCAGAAACCGGATGATACAGAGCTGACAGAATTCTGGTGTGATCTGATAAACCGTTCAGGGATCCAGGGTTTTGAACAGCAACTGGCAAAGCATTGTGCCCTGGTAGAAAAAACAGAGCAGGATAAGCAATTAGTTTTTGAACTGCTATTAGAATCAGTGCATCAACACCTGCTCAATGATAAAATAAAAAACCGTTTGCAGGAGGCTTTTCAGACGGTTCTGGCGCAGCCGCTGTTGCTCAGGTTCAGGGAATGTCAGTTAAGTCCGGAAGAAACCTTACAGACCCCCAGACGTAAGGAAATTCTTGAAGCTGAAGCCCTGCAGAAAGAAGCCGTAGAATCCATATATTCGGATCAGAAATTACAGATGCTGGTGAGGGTATTTGATGCTACCATCCGTGAAGAATCCATTAAACCTTTAAATTAAACGAAATTAGTCAATATTAACAAGAGGAATTAATATGAAAGGTGCTTTAGGCGGCCTGATGAAGCAGGCTCAGAAAATGCAGGAAGATATGCAGAAAGCTCAGGCAGAAATAGCCAATATGGAAGTCACTGGTCAATCCGGAGGCGGTATGGTGTCTGTGGTTATGACTGGCCGTCATGATTTACGTAAAGTTACTATCGACGACTCTGTAATGGATGATAAGGAAATGCTTGAAGACTTGGTGGCGGCTGCCGTAAATGATGCAGTAAGACAACTGGAAAGCGCCTCAAAGGAAAGAATGTCAGGTATGACCGATGGTCTAAACCTGCCTCCAGGCATGAAACTGCCGTTCTAGGCCTGTACTTTTAATGTCCCATTCACCATTAATTAAACAGCTTATTGAAAGCCTGCGTTGTCTGCCTGGAGTGGGTGCAAAATCTGCCCAGAGGATGGCCTATCATTTGCTGGAGCGGGACAGAAACGGGGCAAGAAAGCTGTCTCATGCCTTGTTTCAGGCTGCGGAACAGGTCGGGCATTGCTCAAGCTGCCGTATTCTGACTGAAGCCGAGCAATGCGATATCTGCCGGTCTCCAAAAAGGGATCGACAGATATTATGTGTAGTAGAATCACCTTCTGATGTGTATGCCATTGAACAATCGGGTACTTACAGCGGGACATACTTTGTATTAATGGGACACCTTTCTCCTCTTGACGGTATCGGGCCGCAGGATTTACATCTGGATACTCTGAAACAGAGAGTTATGCAGGAATCCATTGACGAGGTGATTCTGGCGACAAATGCCACTGTGGAAGGGGAGGCAACGGCACACTATATTGTGGAAATGCTTAAACCCCAGGGCGTTAAAATTACCCGCATTGCTCACGGAGTGCCATTAGGCGGAGAACTTGAATATATTGATGGCTCAACCCTAGGGCTGGCCTTCAGCGGTCGAAAGGAATTGGATTAGGATTTAGTTAAAATCCCTAATTGCTTTTCAAACAGCTTTAAAATCTTCTTAACCTCCGCAAAATCCTTAACATCAATTAATTCATCCACTTTGTCTTCTGCCCCGGAAAACTTGTCCATATAAAACAGTCCAATGGGTTTCTTATTGGCATGAACGGACTTAGCAATAAATTCTTTTACCTTAAGCATATCCTGCATGGGAGTTGTTATAATGGGTAGAAATTTTTCATAATTGGCTTGGTTAATAAACACCGCCTGGGCTTTTTCCAGTAATTTGGTAAACAGGTTAGTGGGTTTTATAGGCAGTAAAGTATTGATAAATTGAGGGTCTTTTAAACCCCGGATACCGCGCACCTGAAGAATTTTTTTGTCCTTACTAAGCATCAGAAATGCCACCCGGGTAAAAATTCTGCTTTCTGCCAGGGCATCAAAGGTTGTTCTTATCAGGCCGGGGAAATCATTAGATGCAGAAATAAGATGAATACTGGGGATTTTTTCAGGTTTATCCTCGGATTTGGGTATAAAGGCCGGTTTCTGTTCTGCTGGCGGCGCTTTTTGAGTGTCTTTTTGAGGTGCTTCAATTTCAATGACCTAGGTATAGGGAATTTCTCCCGGTAACAGAGCCAGATGGGCGGATACATTCTGTACAGGAAAAAATTCTGCCGTTGAATGCGCCAGTTCAACGGCGGTTTTGTGCAGCTCTTGGGCAATGCGGGCTTCACTGAAATGCAATTCCTGTGAACAGAGCCGGATATGTTCATACATGTCGTCAAAATACCAGCCTTTTTCTGCAATAATACTACATTTTTCTGCAAGATACATGCATTTTACCGGTTTTGCGGCATCTTCCAGCTCCTCCATTTCCTGCCGCTGTAGGAACAGATTAGGAATTTTCCAGTGATGGGTCAGGGATTCTGCCAGTTCATGGTAAGTAAAGCCAAAAATTTCCTGCTGGGCCTGTTCATAAGGCTGTTGTTTTCTGTGCACTAATAATTCAACTTTCTGAGCCTTTACCGGTTCCAGATGCCAGCATAACAATTCTGAAAGTGGTGTAATCAAAGTACTGGTATAAACTTCATTTTCATTGGATACATTCAGCATTCGGAAAAAGTTTCTGGCCTGAAAGGCCGCATGAACCCCAGGGTACTGCAACTGGACAATTTTATTAGCAATAGCCTTGTTTTTGATGCTGTAAATAGAGGTGATTTTATTAATGAATTTTTCCAGCCTGTCCATTCCCAGAAACATGGCGGCATGTTCCACTTGGTTAATCTGGTTATCATCATCTGCCGCCATTTCCTGGTTGGCATAAGCCAGCAGATTGATCATACAGGCTGGATCGTACTGTAAAATGGTATCCAGATAACGATAGTTGAAACTGGGTTTTTCCAGAGTTTCTTTTAAAACCTGAAGCGTATTGTGCAGCACAGGCAGGGCGGGAATGTCTGATTTTTGTATAAACTGCTTCAGTTGATTATTTTCAGCGGCCATATAAGCTCTTGGAGAAAAATTTGTTTGAGTTGTAATGATAGCAAAAGGATTACTATTTAGT
>JBHNNM010000190.1:0-5149 GCA_048563625.1 Gammaproteobacteria bacterium
AGTTTTTTTGATAATGTGGTACTTTTCATTTGAAGCCTTTTTGTTGATGAATAATTGCCTGAATAACAACTATTTGATCATCAAATTGGCTTCATTTCAATTCCTAAAGATCATACCTATGTAGAATAGCTAAAAACTTTACGGGAAAATACTATGCATATATGGGTTGATGCCGATGCCTGTCCAGTCGTGATTAAGGACATTCTTTTTAAAGCCGCTAAACGAACAAAAATACACATGACCCTGGTGGCTAATCGCTTTATTCAGACACCCTCTGTAGATAATATTAAAATGCTGAAAGTGCCAGCAGGCTTTGATGTGGCGGATAATGAGATTGTAAAACGGGTGGAAAAAAATGATCTGGTGATCACTGGTGATATTCCACTGGCGGCAGAAGTCATTGAAAAAGGGGCTCAGGCTTTAAACCCCAGGGGAGAGCTTTATTCAGTCAGCAGCATAAAATCCAAACTGAATATGCGGGATTTTATAGACACCATGCGCTCCAGCGGTGTGCAGATGGGCGGCGGCCCACCGCCTTTAAACCAGATAGACAGGCAGAATTTCGCCAACCATCTGGATCGTATTCTGACTCAGTTTCTGAGTCAGAATTAAATATTCGAATAAGTGGTTAAAAACAGGCTACATGCCATTGCCAAATTTATCTGTTTCAGTTACACCGCTGTCACGCACGGCTTTCAGTGCTGTGCCATACTGAGCCAGAATATTTAATGACCATTGCAGTCGTTCACGAATATAGGGATCAGAACGGCTGTCATTATCATCAGGATTATCATTCAATACCGATTCCACATGACGGATAATGACCTGTTCCGGGATATAACATAAACGGGAATTTTTATAACTGCTCATACGCAGTTCAGCGACAGGATAAGCACCGCCGTCACCGGCAGAAACTGATACAATCAGTGCCGGTTTATGAGCCAGTTCATTTTTGCCAAATAACAGAAAAAAGTTTTTCAGCCCGGCGGGTACCTGACCGTGCCATTCCGGCGTAATCACTACCAGCGCATCACAGGATTGCAACTGTTCGCGGATGGGGTTTAATAAATCCTGCCAGTGCTGTGTGCCGTCCCAGACGCCTTCATCCCATAAAGGCAGTGGATTACCCGCCAGAGAATAAAGCCAGGTTTCATCGCAGATAGCGTTTTGCAGAGTGGCTTCAATATGCTGTGCCACTTTCATGCTCTGGGAATTATTTCGATGACTGCCGCTGATAATTGCTATTTTCATGGTTTGCTGCATCCTGTTGGTCTGTTTAATCGGGGTTAATCTATAAGTGATGGGTGCTAAATGATTATTTTCAAGCCCGGTCTTCTGAACCTGCAATTTTATAGCGGATGTTTTATAATTAACCCCCTGTTTTTAACCTTTTTTAATACGCCTGATAAACTGACACAGGATAAACTAATCTTGGATAAACAATGATACCTGTACTTTACGAAACTGACCTGAAAAGCCTGCCGCTGATCCATCGTGGTAAGGTCAGGGATATTTATGCCGTTGGTGATGATCACATGCTGATTGTTACCACCGATCGCCTGTCGGCCTTTGATGTGATCCTGCCCACGCCAATTCCCGGAAAAGGCGCCATTTTGACTCAGGTATCCAATTTCTGGTTTGACTATTTCAGGGACACCATTCCCAATCAGGTCTCTGGTATGACGCTGGAGCAGGCTATACCTGATGCGGCAGAACGGGAGCAGGTGGAAGGCCGTGCCGTGATTGTTAAAAAACTCAAAGCCCTGCCCATAGAAGCCATTGTACGTGGTTATATTATCGGCTCAGCCTGGAAATACTATCAGAACAGCGGAACGGTATGCGGTACTAAGCTACCGGAAGGCCTGCAGTTAGCCGACAAATTACCCCAGGCCATTTATACTCCCTCCAGCAAGGCCGCAGTAGGTGAGCATGATGAAAATATTGATTATGGGGCCACAGTTAAACTGATTGGTGAAGACCTGGCTGGCCAGATCCGTGATGTCAGCCTGAAACTGTATCAGGAGGCGGCTCAATACGCTCTGCCCAGAGGCATTATTATCGCCGATACCAAGTTTGAGTTCGGGGTGGATGCGAATAACCGCCTGACCCTGATTGATGAAGCTCTGACACCAGACTCTTCCCGTTTCTGGCTGGCAGAGAGCTATCGTCCCGGCAGCAGTCCACAGAGCTTTGACAAGCAGTATGTGCGCGATTACCTGGAAACCCTAGACTGGGACAAAACCCCGCCCGGTCCCGAACTGCCGGAGGATGTGGTCAACAATACCATGGCAAAATACCAGGAAGCCCTGGAGCGCTTAACTGCGAAACAGAACTAATAACGCAACATAGCTAACCCTGAACAAGACAAACAGAATTAACCCAATCTCCCGGAGAGAAAACATGAATTTTGACAAAATCGGCTTACAGGTGCCGGAAATTTTATTACCCAATAAAGATGTGGATCTGCATAAATGGTCGGTAGTGGCCTGTGATCAGTACACCTCACAGCCGGATTACTGGGCAAAAGTAGCGGAAATAGCCGGAGATGCACCTTCCACGCTGAATGTTATATTTCCGGAAGTATTTCTTGAAGATGATGATGGTGACAAGCGTATTGCCAGTATTAATAACACCATGCAGAAATACCTGGACGAAGGTGTTTTAGTGCCGATGGACAAACCGGGTTTTGTGCTGGTGGATCGTAAAACCTCGCAGGCGCCTTCTCGTAAGGGACTGCTGGTGGCCATTGACCTGGAACATTATGACTTTAACAAGGGTTCGCAGACTTTGATCCGTGCCACTGAAGGCACTATTGTGGAACGGCTGCCGCCGCGTATTAAAGTCCGTCAGGATGCCGCCATTGAACTGCCCCATATTATGGTGCTGATTGATGATCCGCAGCGTACGGTGATTGAACCGCTGTTTGAAAAAAATCCTCAGCCTCTGTATGACTTTGAACTGATGATGGACAGTGGCCATATCAAAGGTTACGCCATTGATACCCCGGAACTGATCCAGCAGGCAGTGGATGCGCTGACCCAACTGGCCGATCCGCAGGTATTTGCCGATAAGTACAATGCTCAGGGGCGTGATGTACTGCTCTATGCCATGGGTGACGGCAACCATTCTTTAGCAACCGCCAAAGCTATCTGGGAAAAAATTAAGGAAGAAGCGGATGATATACAATCAGTAATGGATAATCCGGCCCGTTTTGCGCTGGTGGAACTGGTGAATATCCATGATGAAGGTCTGCAGTTTGAGCCTATTCACCGGGTGATTTTTAATGTCAATCCAGAGCAGTTATTAAAGGATATGCAGGTGCATTTTAACGGCAACTGTTCAGTGGTTCGCTGTGATAATGAAGCCGATATGAAAGCCAGAGCCAAAGCAGCCACGGCTGATAATGTGCATATTGTACCCTTTAATGACGCTTCCGGTTATGGCTATATCCAGATCACCAACCCCGAATATACCTTGGAACTGGCCACTATTGAGTCATTTTTAAACGACTATCTTGAGCAAAATGGCGGTAAGGTGGACTTTATTCACGGCGATGAAGTAGTCAATGAACTGGGTGTTAAAGAAGGCAATATGGGCTTCTTCTTCCCGCCAATTTCAAAACACAGCCTGTTTAAAACCATTATTTTTGACGGCGCCCTGCCCAGAAAAACCTTCTCTATGGGCGAAGCGGATGAAAAACGCTTTTATCTGGAAGCCAGAAAAATTAAAAATCAATAATTAATATTGATGGGGTCAGAATCATCGCTCTTTTTTTGGAGACAATGATATTTGTGTTCATGGGAGATTCTCACGGTAAACGGTTATTATCTCTATCACATTGCCTTTAATACGATAGATAAAGCAGTATTTGTTGTAGGTGACCCGACGCATACCTTCGCTGAACTCAGGCATGGGTGTGCCCGACTCAGGAAATTGCCGTAAAACAGTATCAAGCCAGTTTTCAAACTGGTTCAAATAATTGACAACAAATTCATTAGAGAGATTCTGTTGATAGAGATATTCGGCAATATCTTCTAACCTCTGTTTTGCTCGTGGTGAGAAAACGAGTCTTATTTTATTCATATTTGGTGCGAATCTCGTTAATTACTTGAGCCATGGGAATGCCTTCTCCAGCATCCAGTTGAGCGACGGAGACACCGATATCCTGCCTGATTTTTTGCTGTTGAATAAAGTCAGCGAATGCTTTGGCTATGGAACTGCTGTTTTCCCCATAGGTTTGCTTAATGCTTTTTTCCAGCTCAGGATTGTCAATTTCTATATGTAACATTTTTTGTGCCTCATTTGTTTTAATCTGTGTATCGATTATAGCAACTATGTTGACATAGGGAGTACAGGACTTAAAGAAAAATAACCTCAATCCTCAATCGTAATTCTGGCTTTTAACAGATCCTTAAACGGGGTGGATAATGCAGCAGTAGAGATACCAATCATTAACACCCCGTTAATAGCCTCAAATGCACCAAGTAGGCGGTGTTTTTCCGACATCACAATGTCCCCGTAGCCCAGCGAACCGAAATTCACCATGGAATGGTAAAACGCGGTGTGAAAATCATTAAACTCTTGCAGGTACATAAACAGCCAGGCCCAGAGTGAAATCTGGGCCATATTACCTACCAGCAGCATAACCATAACAATGCTGAAGGTGAGCAGATGAGCCAGCATTCTGGTCTGCTTAACGCCGAAGCGGTGACGCATATAATAACCGATAGTGCCTACCAGCAGATAAATCTGCAGAAACAGGCATAACAGCATGGTAGAAAAGCCGAGTAATAAATTAGTCAGCATAAGATGACTTCCTTTTATGACTTTTTAAATATTCGAGAATATTAATAGCTGCCAGGGCATACAGGGTGACCAGTACAAACAGGCTCAGACGAATAAAAAAGGCGCTATAAACATCTTTACCGCTGTCCGTATCTTCCACGGCCGGGCCAATGAGAATTAACATGGTAATGGCGGTATTCATCCAGAACGAAGCACTTAAGCGGGTTTTGACCAGCTGATAGATTTTGGGCTCTTCTCCGCTCTGATGAGTGAAGAAAGATGCTAATACTCACAAAACCTGTTGAAATATAAAGCTTCTGACAGTTTTATAAGCAATAGGTAATATGAGTATCAACATCTCACC
>JBHNNM010000191.1:0-5143 GCA_048563625.1 Gammaproteobacteria bacterium
ACTCGCTATGATAAGCTGGAAAGAAACTATGCCAGTACATTAGCGTTAGGCTGTTGTATGGTGTGGCTTCCTATGTGGAATGGTTAAATTTTGTACACAAAAGATCAACAGCCCCTAGTTAGTTTCCACCCGTTTATTAAGCTTTTAACTTCCCTCAAAGACTTAACCCCCCTTTATCCCCCTTTGAAAAAGGGGGACTTAAGAGCAGAGAAATTTCTGGATACACACTAATTAGAATCAGAATAAAAGTAACTTTTTGCTCACGAATCAGCTTAAAGGATTTAGCAGTTCGGCCAGATCCTCCTGGGATAATTTAGGGGCTGCATCGGCTGACTGTTGTTCTCTACTTTCGGCTTTCTTTTTGTCTTTATACAGGGCGTCAGCAAGTGCCTGTTTGTTCTGCTGCATCAGCAGGATTTTTTCTTCTACCGTTTCTTCGGTTAATAACTTATACACAAATACCGGCTTATCCTGACCGATACGGTAGGCCCGGTCGGTGGCCTGGCGTTCTACCGCCGGGTTCCACCAAGGGTCATAATGGATCACAGTATCCGCAGCCGTCAGGTTAAGTCCGACACCGCCGGCTTTAAGACTGATTAAGAAGACCTGAACCTTACCTTCCTGAAACTCCATAATGATATCATCACGGTTACGGGTAGAGCCGGTCAGCATGGTATACGGGATACCAGCCTTAGTCAGTTCCTGTTCAATAATTTCCAACATTTTAACAAACTGGGAAAAAATCAGGATCCTGCGCCCTTCTTCCACCATCTCCGGAACCATTTCCATCAACATCTCCAGCTTGGCGGATACCTGTACATTTTTAGCGGCCGTTAAGGACAGTAAACGTGGATCACAACACACCTGACGCAGTTTTAACAGGGCATCCAGGATCATGATCTGACTGCCGGCAAAACCTTTTTTGCTGATTTCATCCTGTACTTTTTTATCCATGGCCAGACGCACGGTTTCATACAGATCACGCTGTTTTCCGGTTAAGGGAATGGTACGGATCATTTCAGTTTTTTCCGGCAGCTCCGTGGCCACCATTTCCTTGGTACGACGCAGCATAAAAGGTTTAATGCGTTTATGCAGCTGCAGCTGACGATCCGTATCACCCTGTTTTTCTATGGGACTGCGAAACAGGCGGGTAAAGCGCTCCTGGGTACCCAGAAAACCGGGCATTAGAAAATGAAACAGGGACCAGAGTTCACCTAGATGATTTTCCATGGGTGTACCGGTCAGGCAAAGACGATGGTCTGATTTAAGCTGAAAAATAATCTGGGAGGTTTTAGAACGGGCGTTTTTAATATTCTGCGATTCATCTAGAATCACATAATTATAGCGCTGTTCCAGGTGAGTGTCCTTGTCACGCAGCACCAGGGAATAAGTGGTCAGGACAATATCGTATTGAGTGATGTGTTCAAAATTCTCCTGCCGCTGAGAGCCGTGTAAAACCAGCACCTTAAGCTGCGGCACAAAACGTTCAGCCTCACGCTTCCAGTTACCCATCAGGCTGGTGGGTGCTACCACCAGGGTAGGTAAATGTTGCTGATCCGACTTCTGCTGCTGTTTCAGATACAGCAGCCAGGCCAGAGCCTGAACGGTTTTTCCCAGCCCCATATCATCGGCCAGAATACCGTTAAAGCGGTATTCATGTAAAAAATTCAGCCATGCAAGACCATGCAGCTGATAATCACGCAGCTCAGTCTTTAATCCTTCCGGTGCGGCTATAGCTTCAATGCCTTTAAAGTTCTGAAGTTTTTTACTCAGCTGCTGCAGTTCAGCCGCCCCTTTCCACTGCATGGCCGGATCATTGAGCAGCTCGGCAAACTGCATGCCCTGCTGACGATTAAGTACCAGCTTACCTGCAATATTCAATGCCTGAGAATCGTACAGCTCAACCAGGGTATCATAGATACCCATAACCCGTTGGGCCGGCAGTTTAAACCAGCGGGGACGTTTATTGTTATCAACAACAGGTAGAATAATCTGTTCACGAGCCAGTATTTTCTGGCGTAACTGCTGCGGATCTTTTTCTTCCACCAGCAATTCCACCAGTGCCGGCAACAGATTAATAGTCTGACCGTTAACTTCTATACCCAAAGTCATTTCAAACCAGTCATTGGCACTGTCCTGTTCAATTTCACCGTACCATTCGTCGGCTTCATCAACCTGTAGATAAACGCTGTCATCCACTTCAAACTGCCAGCCCTGTTCCCTGAGCAGGGGCATGGTCTGCTGCTGAAACTCATCCCACAACCAGACAGAGTCATTAAACGAATCCGCCAGCATAAGCAGATCCAGATGATTAAAGTTCTGCAGGCCGGCACTATCCGCAGCAACAAATTCACAGTCTTTTAACAGGGCCAGGCATTGCTTCTCAAAATCCAGATCCCGCTCAATAATAAAGCGCTGCTGTTGTTCAAGAATACCAACACTGTTGAAAAAATGATCAGGCTGAATAATATGACCGTCATAATCAAAGCGCAGGCTTAGCAGATGAACTCTGTGATTATCAAGCTCAATACTGTGCAGACGGGCATTGGCTATTGGCTGTGCCTTGATATGAACGGTTTCTATATCCGCTTTAGCCGGCATGGGCACTTCATTGTCCGGCCAGGTCTGAATCAGCTGGCTGGAAACTTTTTCTGCCATTTCTTTAGGAACAGGAGGTGCGTTTAATATTTTCTGTACCTGCTGGCGGTTTAAACCGGGGTGTTCAAGCAGGCCAAGACTGTTATTTTCTGTGTCTACATAATAAAAATGTTTGAGTAAAAACAGCTCCTGTGCCTGCGGTACAATATCAACATTTAACTGATAGTTATCATCCTCTAACTGCCACTCAATCTGCAGTTGCCTGGGCGACTCCCATCGGAGGGGCTGACTGTTTTCATGGCCAGACCAGAAGCAGCGCTGATTAGCCATTAGCTTTTCCAGCGCCAGTTCACCTATATCCCCTTTTAAAGGATAAACATTCTGACGATGCCGATAACCCCTGCCGGCCATACTATAAAGCAGACCGGCAATATCAATATCCTGTTCATTATGCTCGAAATTAAGATACTGAGCGTATTCATCGGTCAGTTCTTCTACACTCTGCGCCCGCGCCTTGCCATAACCACCTCGTTTAAGTCTGCGGGCAATTACAGTTTCCACTTCCAGTCCCAGCTCAGTCTGGGCAGGTTTTAGGCAATACAGTAAAACATTATTATAACCAGGTTCAGCACCAGCAAAGGTACCCCGTACCGAATCCTTGCCTGACTCACTGTTCAGACTATTCAGCCAGATTTTAACTTCCAGCTCTTTAATACGCTTCTGTTCTTCCAGGGTCAGTGCATCGGGTTGTTCCGACACCAGAGCGCCGGCGCGGGCAAATTGAAACAGGGTCGCTACAGCATGTTTACAGCGAAACCCGACCGGACAGTCACATTCACCGATAACGGCAATAAAACTCTGCTTAATTTTTATGGCTACTTCAGTATGGTAACAATAACCACCACTGCCCATTACTTCAGAGAATATATAGACTTCTTTCTGGCTCTCGGTTTCAACATCAATGATTTCCACCCGATCCTGTTCAAAATATTCAATACCGCGTTTAAGTGTCGCGGCACTGAATGCATTGGTAAGGGTAGTTTCATCAATACCGATAGCGGCCAGCATCTCCAGATATTGTGTTTTAATATTCAAAGGTGTATCCAGCCTGTGATTTATTGTATAGTTGAACTGCCAACGGGCTGATCTTCCGAGTCCGCCTCATCAGGCTGGTGATGAACCGGCGGCAGCATTTTCCCGCCAAAGGTGGTATAAAAACGCCAGTCCATAAAATTGGGGATATGTTTATAGGTTTTGGTAACAATAAACTCCAGCACACTTTTAAGGCGATACACATGAGCCACCGAGTCAATACGAATAATCTCCTTACCCTCTTCATCAAAGCCAATCAGGGTAGGCGCATAAAACAGGTTTAGCTGTTCTGCCCATTGTTTAGCCGTAAGATGCTGACCATCTGGAGTGATCACCGTGGTATCTGAATTCATATCCAGCTGCACCACTTCAAATTTTTCCAGCAGTTTTCTGGTCGGTTCATATTCCAGGGGCTCGGAATGCAATACGTCACAGGCATGACAGTCGGTCTGTTCAAAAAACACCAGCAGCGGTTCCTGGGCTTTAAAATGGGAACGATCCAGTGCATAAGGCGGAGACATAAAGAAATCTTCATGATTCATTTCTGAAACTTCAAACTTCGGCGGCGGATTGGCACGGGTCATATAAGCACGAAAAGTTTCTTCCCTGTAATAACCTTCCACAACATATTCCATGGCAGCACGGAATTTATAAGGGGGATAATAGCCGCGCAGCATCAGGGCTTTTTTACCCTGAGTATCGTAATAAATCAGGGTAGGCGTAAAATTGGCCTTTTCCCGAATAGCGTACTCCCGTTCGGTCATGGTTTGTCCGTCCGGTGTTATAACTTCATTACTACCCCATATATTAATGGCAATGACATCAAAATTTTTACGGGTATACGTTTCTATGTCTTTCTGACCAAAGTCCTTGTCTATCAGCATCTTGCAGTAAGCACAATGCTTCTGACCAAAATAAACAATAATACCTTTCTTCCCGTCCGCTGCTGCCTCGTTGATATCTTCCGGTAATTCCAGAAAACTCTTTTTAAACCAGTCCGGATAGACGATTTCCGGTACTACCGGACTGTCATCAAAACTGTTTTCGAATTTATCGTCCCAGTCCGAATCCCAGTCATCATCTTCGGCACTGGAATCTTCCTGGGTATCTGTATTAGTGACACCTGCTGCAGAACTGTCTAAGGTATCATTTTTTTCCTGTGCCCAGACTGCAGCAGCAGAACTGAAAAACACAAGAATAGTTATTATTTTAAGTAGCTTTTTCATTTAAACCTGCCCAGCACCACGGTATTTAATAAAATAACCGCAGCCCCCTTTTATTAGCCAATTTTTTATTATAAAACAATTTTATCCTGTATAGAGATATATTGGCTTAAAACTGATGTATCCCCACGAATTTATTAGAAAATTCGAGGTTTAAACAAGATCGACTTTCATGGTGAAATATGATCAAATTTGTTTCGACCAAAAAACAAATCAAAAGAACACCATGA
>JBHNNM010000192.1:0-5095 GCA_048563625.1 Gammaproteobacteria bacterium
AAACACATTCAAAGGATGTTAAAATTAGCCAATCAAATCTTCAAGGTTTTATTTTACCATAACTAATTGTATTTTATGGTAATAAATATTACCGGCCAAGCACTATTTAGGATTATTTTTTCATTATAAGCATCTCTGCAACATACAATTGTAGGAAATTACCTAAATTTTCTGTAAGAAAGGCTATTTTTTGGCGTAACTTGCACTTTTTACTGATATAAGGCTTAAATATTTAGACTTACCGGTCTTTCAGACGTACAGCGAGTGGGTTATAATGCGCTGTTTCGTTAGCTCTTTATCTTTAATTCTAAATACTGGTTGGTTTATAAAGTGCCTGTTGTTACCTTGCCTGATGGTTCTACTCGTCAATTTGATTCGGCTGTTTCAATTCATGATATCGCTGCGGATATTGGTCCCGCTCTCGCTAAAGCGGCTTTAGCCGGTAAAGTGGACGGTAAGCTGCTGGATACATCCTATGTGGTTGACAGGGATGCCCAGGTGGCCATTGTGACCGACCGTGATGAAGAAGGTCTGGAAGTTATCCGTCATTCTACAGCGCATTTGCTGGCTCAGGCTGTTAAGGAACTGTTCCCCGATGCTCAGGTGACTATCGGCCCGGTTATTGAAGACGGTTTTTATTATGACTTTGCCTATAAAGAAAGTTTTACTCCGGAAGATCTGACGGCCATAGAGAAAAAAATGGCCGAACTGGTCAAACAGAACTATCCCATTACCCGTACTGTCAAATCCCGGGATGACGCAGTTAAGTTGTTCCGTGATATGGGCGAAGAATATAAGGCTGAAATTATTGAAAGTATTCCTGCTGATGAAGATTTATCCTTATATCAGCAGGGTGATTTTATCGATCTGTGCCGCGGCCCGCATGTCCCTTCTACCGGTAAGCTTAAATCCTTTAAATTAATGAAACTGGCCGGTGCTTACTGGCGCGGTGATTCCAATAATGAAATGCTGCAGCGTATCTATGGTACTGCCTGGGCCAACAAGAAAGATCTGAAAGCCTATCTGCATCGCCTGGAAGAAGCAGAAAAACGGGATCACCGTAAACTGGGCAAGCAGCAGGATTTATTCCATATGCAGGAAGAAGCACCGGGTATGGTGTTCTGGCATGATAAGGGCTGGATCATCTATCAGGAAGTGGAGCAATATGTACGTAAGGTACTGGTTAAAAACAACTACCAGGAAGTCCGTACACCCCAGGTTGTGGATCGCAGCTTATGGGAAAAATCCGGTCACTGGGACAAGTTCAGCGACATGATGTTTACCACCCATTCCGAGAACCGGGACTATGCCGTTAAACCAATGAACTGTCCCTGTCATATACAGATTTTTAATACCGGCCTTAAATCCTATCGTGATTTACCTTTGCGTATGGCAGAATTTGGTTCGTGTCATCGTAACGAACCTTCCGGTACCCTGCATGGTTTAATGCGGGTAAGAAACTTTGTGCAGGATGATGCGCATATTTTCTGTACTGAAGATCAGATTCAGAGCGAAATTTCAGAATTTATTGACTTACTGTTTGATGTTTATAAAGATTTCGGCTTTACCGATATTCAGATCAAGCTTTCCACCCGTCCGGAACAGCGCGTGGGTTCCGATGAAGTATGGGACAAGGCAGAAGCAGCACTGGAAGCGGCTCTGGACAGTAAAAAACTGGACTGGGAACTGCAGCCGGGTGAAGGGGCTTTTTACGGCCCAAAAATTGAATTTTCTCTAAAAGACTGTATCGGCCGGGTCTGGCAGTGCGGTACGGCACAGGTGGATTTCTCCATGCCCGGCCGTCTGGATGCCCACTACATTGATGAGCACGGTGAAAAACAGGTGCCGGTGATGATTCACCGCGCCATTTTAGGTTCCCTGGAACGCTTTATCGGTATTCTGATTGAAGAACACGCCGGTAAGATGCCTTTATGGCTGTCTCCGGTTCAAACCGTGGTTATGGGGATTACCGATAAACAGGCTGATTATGTGGCCGACGTGGTCAAACAGCTTAAAGAGGCCGGTTTCAGAGCGGAAGCGGATTTAAGAAACGAAAAAATCGGCTTTAAGATCCGTGAACATACTCTGCAGCGGGTACCTTATATACTGGTCGCGGGTGACCGGGAAATCGAGAATAATACCATTGCAGTACGTACCCGTGACGGTGAAGATCTGGGAGCCATGAGCCTGGCAGATTTAATGGCCAAAATGACTCAGGAAATTAAAACTTACGGTCTTGAAAATCAATAAGTTGTTTGTTATTGAAGGTTTTTTGCTGTTTCTAAAAAAAACTTGAACAACACAGTAGTATTTCCTGAAAAAGTTTACTAAAATACGGCGTTCGGTAGACTTTGGTAAAGCAGTTACGGTCGGATATACTGATTTAACTCATTTAAAACTAAAATTTAAAACGAATAGCTAAGCAAAAGGCAGGAGAACAAACCATCGCAGTCCCAAGAAAACAGTTTGACAAGTCCAGGTCAAACACCCCTCGTATTAACGATGAAATAACCGCCAGAGAAGTTCGGGTAACGGGTTCCGACGGGGAATCACTAGGCATTATGAGCCTGATGGAAGCCAAAAAGCTTGCCGAAGCAGAAGATTTTGATTTAGTGGAAATTGCAGCAACTGCCAATCCACCCGTAGTCCGCATTATGGACCACGGCAAATTTATTTTTGAGCAGAAAAAGAAAAAGGCTCAGGAAAAGAAAAGACAGAAACAAACCCAGGTTAAAGAGGTCAAACTCAGACCGGGTACTGAAGAAGGCGATTATCAGGTCAAATTACGCAACCTGACTCGTTTTCTTGAAAATGGTGATAAAACCAAGGTTACCTTGCGTTTCCGCGGACGGGAAATGGCTCATAGAGAGCTGGGACTCGAAATGCTGGAACGGATAGCCAAAGATCTCGAAGACATTGCTAATGTTGAACAACGGGCAAAGCTTGAAGGTCGTCAAATGGTTATGGTGCTATCGCCAAAAAGCAACAAAAAGTAACCACCTTGCAGAGACCTTCCTCAGGTTTTCCAGCCAGGTCAAAGTGTTACTGAATGTGCTTTTAAACTGTGCTTTAAATAAATTGCACTTTAAACTTCCTCCTTTAACCTCTTACTTATTAGAGCAAAGGCAGTGAGGTAATAACAATGCGTAAAATTTTTAGAGGTGAATTATGCCAAAAATGAAATCAAAACGCGGCGCTTCCAAGCGTTTTCGCGTTACAGCTTCTGGTCGTATCAAGCGCGGAAATTCCAACCGCAGCCACATTCTGACCAAAATGACCACCAAGCGTAAGCGTCATTTACGTGCACCTGATGCAATTGATAAATCAGATGTTCTTTCCATCAAACGCATGCTGCGTTTAAAGTAAGATAAGGGAGTAGCGTAAAATGGCAAGAGTAAAACGTGGTGTACAGGCACGTGCCCGTCACAAGAAAGTTATCAAGCAGGCGAAAGGTTATTCCGGACGTCGTAAAAATGTCTATCGCGTTGCGGTCCAGGCCGTAACCAAAGCCGGTCAATACGCCTATCGTGACCGTCGTCAGCGTAAGCGTCAGTTCCGTCAGTTATGGATTGCCCGTATAAATGCCGGTGCGCGTGAGCACGGTTTAAGCTATAGCCGTATGATCAATGGCCTGAAAAAAGCCAATATCGAAATCGACCGTAAGGTTCTTTCTGATATGGCCATTACCGACAAACCAGCATTTGCTGCCATTGCTGAACAAGCCAAAGCAGCACTTTCTGCATAGCCGGAACCGATTGCCGACCCTGAAGCCAATAATATCTGAACAGTTATTTACTCAACAGTTATTTTTCTCAGGGTTGAGATCAACAAAAGGGGAAAGGCGAAAGTCTTTCCCTTTTTTTGTTTAGCTTTTCGTTGAGCTGAATAAACAAAACCTATCCAAAATTAACAATTACCAATAACAAACAGAGGTACATGGTGGAAAACCTGGACAAGCTGCTTGATGAAGCACAAAACGCCATACAAAGTGCAGAACAAATTGATACCCTGGAGCAGATCCGGGTGCAATATCTGGGCAAGAAAGGCGCAATTACCGCTTTAATGAAAGAGCTGGGCAAATTATCAGCAGAAGAACGGCCTAAAGCCGGGCAGGTGATTAACCAGGCCAAGCAGGCCGTGCAGCAGGCCATTGCAGATAAAAAGACTGCTCTGCAGGCCGCCGCCCTGGCAGAAAAACTGCAGGCGGAAAAAGTGGATGTCACCCTGCCGGGACGCGGACAGCGTATTGGCGGTCTGCATCCGGTGTCCAGAACCATGCAGAGAATTCAGTCCCTGTTTGCTGAAATGGGCTTTGAAGTTAAAACCGGTCCGGAAGTTGAAGACGATTACCATAACTTTGAAGCGCTCAATATCCCTGAGTCGCATCCGGCACGTGCCATGCACGATACCTTTTATTTTGATCCCCATACGGTATTAAGAACCCATACCTCACCGGTACAGATCCGTACTATGGAAGCCCAGCAGCCGCCGCTGCGTATTATTGCTCCGGGACGGGTTTATCGCTGTGATTCCGATGTGACCCATACCCCTATGTTTCATCAGGTAGAAGGTTTAATGGTGGATGAAGAAGTCAGTTTTACCGACTTAAAAGGCATTCTGGACGATTTTCTGAAACAGTTTTTTGAAAAAGATCTGAAAGTCCGTTTCCGGCCTTCCTATTTCCCCTTTACCGAACCCTCGGCAGAAGCAGATATTGAATGTGTGATGTGCGGTGGCGAAGGCTGTCGAGTATGTAGCCATACCGGATGGCTGGAAGTGCTGGGCTGCGGTATGGTACACCCCGAAGTGTTCCGCCACTCCGGCATTGACAGTGAAAAATACACCGGCTTCGCCTTTGGTATGGGCGTAGAACGACTGACTATGCTGCGTTACGGGGTCAATGACTTACGACTGTTTTTTGAAAATGATTTACGCTTTTTAAAACAGTTTGCCTGATCCATGTCCCCCTTCTTTAGACTGTCTCTTGATCATATCTCATGAGACAGCTTCAGAGGCGATGGATTGTGCCATCATCATACCATCTACCCAGTCTTGCAGACGATACCAGCCTTTCCACAGTGTAGTCCAGCCAACA
>JBHNNM010000193.1:0-5086 GCA_048563625.1 Gammaproteobacteria bacterium
TTATAAGGCCATCGCCAGACTGGGTGGATGGATAGATACTAAACGTACCGGAATTGTTGGCTGGACTACACTGTGGAAAGGCTGGTATCGTCTGCAAGACTGGGTAGATGGTATGATGATGGCACAATCCATCGCCTCTGAAGCTGTCTCATGAGATATGATCAAGAGACAGTTCTTTAGAAGGGGGATTGAGGGGGTTGCAAATCAAAGACTTAAACCCCCTTTATCCCCCTTTGAAAAAGGGGGACTTAAGAGCAGAGCAGTTTCTAGATGTACACTAATTAACGGATGAAACAAATGAATAATAAAAATATAACAATAAAAATCAGACTGTGAAATTAAAATCCTATATTTTCCGCTGGGTGACTCTGGCGACGCTGCTGCCGGCAACGGCTCTGGGGCTGTTTGCCACTTATTATGTGCAGAATCTGTATCATGAAGATGCGACCAGGGATATTTTGCGCTCTCTGGAAAATATTTCTTCAGAAATTACCCGCAGTCTGCAGGCGGAACAGAAGCTGATTTTAAAGCTGACAGAATCCAGGCCTGTGCAGCAGTTTCTGCCGGTGCTACAGGCTGCCGCTAGGGGTCAGCGCCATCCTCAGTATGCTGAGAGACTAAAAACCATGAGTGAGTTTCTGCAGCAGTATCAGTCGGTTATTTCTCTTTTTGATACTTTCAGAGTGCTGGATATTCGCGGCAACACGTTGTTAAAAGTCCGCTCTGGCCATGAAAGTATTACCCGCTATGAGGGTTTTGATCCCTATCCCATTATGGACAAGGAAATTATTCTGCCTGAGCATGTCAGATACTTGGCAGAATTACCGGAAAACAATGTCAGCTTTATCGAACTGCCGCAGACCCGTGATGAAATGGGAATGGAAAATAACATCGTCATCCCTGATGGTATTGTGCCTCTTATCTATAAAGGTGAGCGTGTGGGCTATCTGGCCGTGACGATCAGCAGCTCTAATATCGATCAACTGCTGGAACTGGCGGCCCGGCTGTATAACGGCAAGCTGCTGATTGCTGAAATTGATGAAGAAAACGGGGTGCGCAATGGTCAGATTCTGTATGACGATAAAACCCTGCTGCGCTTTGCTCATTTAAAGTCCACCATTGAAAATATCCAGATGATTGAAAATGGACGGCTGTGGAATGCCTTTCTGGAATCACCCTTTGGCTCAGTGGTGTCGGGCAATGGCCGTTCTCATTATTATTATATTGAATATTTTCCCTATCCGGATTCCCTGACCTCCTGGCTTATTGCCAGTGAGGTTAATGATGAGGCCTATACCAAACCCTTTGAACGCATTCGTCTCGGGATCTGGGTACTGGCCAGTATAGCGGCTTTCAGCAGCCTGTTTCAGGCGCACTTTGCTTCCAGGGCGATTTCCACACCGATTATGCACCTGGCTAAAAACCTTAAACTTTATGCAGACGGTAGCCGGCCTGAACCGGTGAAAAGTGATATTGATGAAATGCAGCAATTGTCTGCATCCTTTATCTATATGGCAGAAAAACTGGAACAGGAACAGCAGGAGCGGATCAGGGCAGAAAACATGATGGTGCAAAATGCCAAGCTGGCCAGTCTGGGACAGATGGCCGCTGGTATTGGTCATGAAATCAATAATCCACTAAACAATATCCGTTCTCTGTCCCGTTTAATTAAACGGGATCTGGAAAAATGCACCTGGGAAGGTGATGAGCAGCGTCAGTCTGCACGCTATCTGAAAAACATGCTGGAGGATATCAGCTCTCTGGATGAAGAAGTGGTTCGGGCTTCAGAAATTGTTCAGGGGGTACTGAGTTTTGCCCGGCAGATCCCGGATAAAGAATTCACCCGTATTAATATGATAGATCTGCTGAAAATTACGGAGGGCCTGATCCGCCAGGAAGCCAAACGTGCCCAGGTTGAATTACAGGGTATGGATACTATTGAACGTGGGGGATCTGTTATGATTATGGGCGACCAGGGTAAATTACAGCAGGCTCTGGTTAATATTTTACTCAATGCTATTCAGGCCTGTGCGGATGCACGCTCTAGTGAACACTGTACTCAACGCAGTATTGAGCTGAGTCTGCAGTATGATGAGGATGCGATGTTATTAAGCATTCGGGATCATGGCCCCGGTATTGATGCAGAGGTTATGGATCAGATTTTTGATCCCTTCTTTACCACCAAGAGTGTCGGTAAGGGTACCGGCCTGGGTCTGTCCATTGCACTGGGTATTATTCAGAACCATAAAGGTGAACTGAATATTGAAAATGCTGAAGACGGCGGTGCCGTGGTGAAAATAAAATTACCGGTTATCCACTAAACCTGTACCATTAAGTATCTACTAAGAATGAAACAGAAATTAATACTGATTGATGATGAACCCAAGGCCGGCCGCCTGATGGAACGCTACCTGGAAGACAGTTATGACTGCCGTATATTCCAGGATCCGCTTGAAGCCATGAACTATTTTAATGCCCATGGGGCGGATCTGGTGATCACCGATATGCAGATGCCGAATCTGACCGGGGCTGAAGTACTGGCGCAGATCCGGGCAGTAGATAAACAGATCCCGGTCATTGTGATCACGGCTTATTCTACTGTGGATAATGCTATTAAAGTGCTGCGTCTGGGTGCTACGGATTTTATTAAAAAGCCCTTTGATATTGAAGAGCTGAAAATCACTATCGACAAGGCTCTGAATGTTTCCCGGATCAAGGCTGAAAACTACCGTCTGAAACAGCGTCTGAAAGCCCGGAAGGATCAGGACGATCGCTATCGGATGATCGGTACCGGCGGTAATATGCAGAAAGTGTACGATATTATCGATAAAATTGCCGATATTCGCTGTAATGTCATTATTGAAGGGGAATCGGGTACCGGTAAGGAACTGGTGGCTCGTGCTATTCACTTTCAGAGCCAGTCGGCAGACAAACCGTTTATTGTTATTGACTGCGGAGCGCTGACCGACAGCTTACTGCAAAGTGAATTATTCGGTTATGAAAAAGGCGCCTTTACCGGTGCCAATAAGCAGAAAAAAGGTCTGCTGGAAACCGCCTCCGGAGGCACTTTGTTTCTGGATGAAATCTGCAATATTTCTGACAATATGCAGACCAAGCTGCTGCGGGTGGTGCAGGAGCAGCAGATCACCCGGGTGGGGGGGCTGGAAACCATAGATATTGACGTGCGCTTTGTGGTCGCCACTAACCAGCGCATGGATAAAATGGTGCAGGAAGGCAAATTCCGTCATGACCTTTATCATCGTCTGAATGTTATTAATATCCAGGTACCGCCGCTGCGTTCCCGCCTGGAGGATTTGCCCTTACTCACTGAAGCGCTGATTAAACGCTTTGCGAAAAAGTATCACCGTAATATTAAGGGCTTTGATAAGGCTTCCACTAAGCTGTTGATGAGTTACCACTGGCCGGGTAATGTACGGGAGCTGAGTAATATTATTGAGCGGGCCGTAGCATTATCAGATAATGAAATACTGTATCTGGAAGCCATTCCCAATGCCGTGGATGCACCGGGACAGACTACAGGGGAACAGATTGATGCTGATCAGCCCACCCTGGCAGAGCTGGAAAAACGCTATATTTTAAAAATACTGGCGGCGAATAATGATAACCGGGAACAGACAGCGGCCATTTTAGGTATTAATAAATCAACTCTCTGGCGTAAGTTGAAAGAGTACGATGAATAAAATTTTTATATTTGGACCGGGACGTTAAATTATCGTGCAGCTTTCGCTGTTTTATATTGATACCTCAAGAGCTGGAGAGCTAACCGCAAGGCAGTTTGAAATTGTCCGGCATCGTATTGCTCAGAGCTTTGGTGCCCGGGCCGAATATTCCCCCCTAGTTTATATTATGATTATGGGTAGTTTATATGTCGCTATCCCGGAAGCCCAGCAGTTTTTCAGGTCTTACTGGTTGCTGATTGCGCTGTTGTTTCTGGTGAGTTTAGTGCGTGTCAGTATTGCTCAAAGGCTGTCTGCTGCAGGAGAAGATAAATATAAACCCTATTTAAACAGCTACTATGTACTGACAATAACGGGCGGTTTGTTGTGGGGTATCAGCATTGCCATGATGATCCATGTTAATCAACTGGGTGAGTTCAGTTATTTGCTGCTGGTTATCTGTGTGGCTACAACAGCGGGTGCCCAGGCCACCCTGGGCTCTTATTTCAGAGTGGTTGTGCAGTTTATTCTGCTGATATGGATACCCATAATGTTGGTCTACGTTCTTCTGGGCGTGGAAGGGGTGCCATATGCTTATCTGTTTCTATCCTTGACGCTGTTTTTGATCCTGCAGTCATGGCGTATTTCCATGGATTTTCAAATGGGAGTGATTCAGCAGGTGCAGCTTGAACAACGTAGTGATGAGCTTTATCAGGCCATTCAGACCATTGAATAACAGCAGAAAGAAGTCCGTCAACACCGGGACCATCTGCAGGAACTGGTGGATGAAAAAACCGAAGATCTAAACCGGGCCAGGATCCGTGCTGAAGAAGCGGACAGGGCAAAAAGTGAATTTCTGGCCAATATGTCCCATGAATTAAGAACTCCGCTACATTCGATTTTAAGTTTCAGCCAGTTTGGAATAGAACGACTGGGAAAGGTGGATAATGAAAAAATTCGCAGTTACCCGGAAAAAATTCATTATTCCGGAGAAATTCAGTTAAACCTGGTTAATGATCTGCTGGATCTGGCACGCCTGGAATCCAATAGTCAGGATCTATTTTTTAAGCAGTATAACCTGTATCTCCTGATTAAAAGTGTGGTGGCAGAATTAAGCAGTCTGTATGAAAATAAAAATATCCGGGTTACTACCATTTCGGAGGAAAATGAACTGTATATTCAATGTGACAGTTCAAAAATCATGCAGTTGATCCGCAATTTACTGGGTAACGCTATTAAGTTCTCACCGCAGGGCTCTGAAATTACCATTATCTGTGAAAAAAAACATGATGGTTGTTCTCCGCTTTAATGAGTGAGATTTTGTCCAAAATAGAACATGCTCTGCTCATCAGGAATGGAGGTTTGCCTGATTTTTAGTTTAAAATATTCGGTATCCCGAATCCCTCTGG
>JBHNNM010000194.1:0-5071 GCA_048563625.1 Gammaproteobacteria bacterium
CTCGCTATGATAAGCTGGAAAGAAACTATGCCAGTACATTAGCGTTAGGCTGTTGTATGGTGTGGCTTCCTATGTGGAATGGTTAAATTTTGTACACAAAAGATCAACAGCCCCTAATCAACTGCAGACAGCCGTTAACTATTACACAGGCAAGGAGTTTGAACAAAAAGCACTGGATGAGTTAATTGACTACACCAAAACCCATTTTGCCCGGGAAGAAAAGTTAATGGAAGAAAATGGCTACCCTGATCTGGAAGCCCATAAAAAACAGCATCAACAATTTATTGAAAAGGTCAATCATCTGGTTGATGAATACCAGAAAGATTCTGATGTAACCATGGTGGATGCACTTAACTTTCTGAAAAACTGGCTGGTTAAACATATTAATGGAACTGACAAGGAATACGGCAAGGTTCTCAATGAAAAAGGGATCCACTAAATATGAGTAAGGGTACGGCAAGACTGGGCTGGATTTTATTTTTTATAATGGCGATTATCACTGCGGTAATGGCTTGGCAGTTTATCTATACCGGTAAAACTGAACTTGCTGCAGACAACCGCAAGGCTCTGATTCTGGAAAATTTTGAAAAGGATTTTCTATTAGCAGAAATGCGCGGCTTCCTGAATTCTGTGCATCAGATTGTCGATGGCATAGAAAAAGATAATATGGAACAGATTACTAAAGCGGCCAAAGATTCCGGTTTCTCCGATGTAGCTAATGTACCCGCCAGTTTACGGGGTAAATTACCTCTTGAAATGAAAAAAATGGGCTTTTCCGTACACCGGGCCTTTGATCAAATGGCACTGGATGCTGAACAGTTAGGGGATAAGGAGCATACCTTGTCCCAGCTTAATGAAATACTGGCAACCTGTACGGCCTGCCATGCTTTGTATCGGGTCAGGTAAGAGAAAGTGTTAAGTGTTAAGTGTTAAGTGTTAAGTGTTAAGTGTTAAGTGTTAAGTGTTAAGTGTTAAGTGTTAAGTGTTAATCAAATAGTTTAATAGCCTTTTGATCTAAGTAAACGTTTTTACACTGGATTAGTGGTCAGGTTGGCGTAGAGGATGGGGAGTTTCTGGGGTAGCTGTTCTGGTTTGCGGATAATGGTGTAGCCGTTATTGCCGAAAATGTGGGGCAGGTATTCTCCGCCCTGATCATCAATTGTAATACAGAAGGTTTGCAGGCCCTGTGCTTTGGCTTCATGGATAGCGCGGCGGGTATCTTCAATGCCGTAGCGGCCTTCATATCGATCTAGATCATTGGGCTTACCGTCCGTTAGAATTAACAATAAACGCTGCTGGGAATCCTGCTGTTCCAGTTTGAAGGCCGCATAACGAATGGCGGCACCCATGCGGGTATAAAACCCCGGTTTAATGGCCTGAATTCTGGAACGCACCTGGCCATTATAAGATTCTGAAAAGGTTTTTAAGGTATTAAAACGGATATGTCCCCGGTTACGGGAAGAAAAGCCGTAAATAGCAAATTGATCGCCGGTATTCCTTAAACTTTCACTAAACAGGAACAGGGAATCACGGATCACATCAATAATACGGGCATCATTAGACAGCCAGGTATCTGTGGACAGGGAAAAATCCGCCAACAGCAGGGTTGATAAATCCCGCTCACTGGAGCGCAGTTGCTGATACAGATCAGGCTGTTCCACTTTATGACCGCTGCAACGCTCACCAATATAGTTTATATAGGCATCCAGATCCAGTTCACTGCCCTCGCTCTGATGCCGATGCCAGACACGTTTAGTGGTAAGGGCTTCGAGCTGCTGACGCAGTTTTCTGGCAGTACGGCGCAGGTTCTCCGGTAGAACCCCCTCTTCTCCCGCCAAGTGAACAAAGTTAATGACTGAACAATAATCTGGCTGCAGTAACTGTTTTTTATAATCCCATTCCGGTAGCTTAACATCACTTTCCAGCACCACTTCATCCACGGAATCCGCCGGCAGATCCAGATCAAATTTGACCTTACCACCCTTGCTTTTGCTGTCTCTTGCAACAGACAAAAAATCCATATCATCGGCATTTTTATCTGCTGAATCCTGGTCGGCTTCTTCATCATCGTCAGTGCTGCGATTAATATTCAGAAATTCTCCATAACCAAAAATACTTTCAAAACGATGCAGGATCAGGCCGTCTTTACCATCGGGCATATCCACCCGCTCGGCGTTACGACGTTTATTTTCCTTCTCATTTTTTTTAGGTTTTGAAGACTCTGAGGCTTGCTCTTCATCCTCATCTTCATCATTTTCCTGGGCGTTTTTGCGGCCGAAATTAGCCACTTCAGGCGGATTGGGATGGGGCCAGAGCATAACCGGTTTAGGTGCAAAACCGGTTACCGGTATGGAATCAATACTGCCCGGCTGTTTTAATGCCTGGGCAATAGCATCTTCCTGTGCCTGTTCCAGGTCAGTAAATTTGTCGTCAATATTGCGAATGGCCAGATAAGCATCTACCAGACGCTGATAACGGGGCGCAAGGCCCGGAAAACGTTTAATAACATCCAGAGTCAGTGTCTGACAATAGCCAAACCAGCCCTGCAGACCACGGCTGCGTGCCGATGGATTTTCCAGCACCTGGGCACTGATGGCTGCCAGCCAGTAGTACAGATCTTTATTTAATTCTATGGTAGGAAAAACATCAATCTGTTTGGGTAGATGCAGAGTATCTTCATCCTGCCAGCTTAATTCCACATATTTTCCGGTGCCGGCCAGCTTTTGTTTCCAGTTACGCTTGGCATAATGCTGGGTGGCTGTTGATTCCACAATTCTCAGACCATTATCACCGCCCAAAGCACGAAAAAATATGCCCAGTGGTTTACTGATCTGCGATAACTGTACCGCTGATTCCTTAAAACTTCTGTCTGAGATACGGGTAACCAGTTTGTCCCATATCTGTCCTACCTGTTCTTCCATTATCGATAATTACCCTGTTTGTCCGCTCTTATTTACCATAGTTATTTGCCACAGTTATTTACCAAAAGAAGCATAGACCACTTCCATCAGGGCACTGATGACTTCTTCTTCATCACTTAAGGGTTCCACCAGACCGGCAAGACAGGCTTCCACGGGATCAAAACCGGACTGAATCAAACGGGCGGTATAAACCAGCAGACGGGTACTGGCACCTTCTTCAAGATCATGATCTTTTAACTGACGCAGCGCATTGGCCATACCCACCAGACGCCGGGCCATGTGGCTGTCAATACCGGTTTCCTTTTCAATTACCGTCTGTTCCTGCTCCGGCTTGAGGTAATTAAAACTCATGGAAATAAAACGCTGACGGGTACTGGGCTTAAGCCCTTTCATCATACTCTGATAACCCGGGTTATAGGAAACCACCAGCATAAAATTTTCCGGAGCATGCAAGGTTTCACCGGTTCGATCAATGGGCAGAATACGTCGGTCATCAGTTAAGGGATGGATAACTACCGTGGTATCTTTACGGGCTTCAACCACTTCATCAAGATAACAGATACCACCTTCCCGTACAGCCCAGGTCAGAGGGCCGTCATTCCATATTGTCTCACCATCACCAATAAGGTAACGTCCGACCAAATCAGAGGCCGTTAAATCATCATGGCAGGAAACGGTGTATAAAGGTACGCCCAGTTTGGCGGCCATATGAGCAATAAAACGGGTTTTACCGCTACCGGTAGGTCCTTTTAACAGGACCGGCAACTGGTTTTTAAAAGAATGTTCAAACAGGGATTCTTCATTGCCCTGGGGAAAATAAAAAGGCAGATCGGATTGTGTGTCGGTGGTCATTATTTATCCATATGATTAAAACGAATTTTTTATTAAAACGTAAGTGATGAGCTTAAAACATAACCGGTATAAATAATAGCCGGTATGACAAAAATAAAACCGAGCATGGCAAGACGCCAGAAACCTCTGACATTTTTCAGCCCCATATAATAGTCAATAATCATCTGGCCCTTAATAATTACCGTCAGCAAAACAAAGCCGACAATATATAAACCGGATAATTTAAAGTAACCCACCAGGGCTGAACTTAACGTCAGAATTATGAGTATTATCCATATAATGGTCAGTTTTTTACTTGATGTAAATCTAGCTTCAATCATTATTTTTTAAGCTGTTCAGGAACTTGAATACAATATTTAACGGATAATATAAACCAGCGGAAATAATACAATCCAGACCAGATCCACCATATGCCAGTACGAAGCACCGGTTTCTATACCCTGATGATTTTCAGCACTATAGGCCCCCTGCCTGAGGTAATAGAACAGAGCCCCCAAGATCACCATGCCCATCATGACATGCATAAAATGAAAAAAGGTCAGGGATATATAAAAGGTGTAAAAGGTATTGGTACTTAAATGAATACCGGCACCAAAAATATGCGAATATTCCCAGATTTTAACAAACAAAAACACAAACCCCATAGCCAGAGCCAGCAACAGCATCCTGCTCGTTTGTTTAATATTATTATTTTTAATAGCATGCACCCCCATAGCCACAAAATAACTACTGGTAATTAAAGCAATGGTATTAATGCCCCCAGCTTCCCGGTGCAGCTCAAGCTGATAGGTATTAAACAGTTCCAGATTATTACTGCGCACAAACACATAAACAATAAAAAACACCCCAAACACCAACAATTCAGCCATAATAAAAAACCAGATAGCCAGATCCCCCGGCAAAGGTTCCTTCTCTTCTAAAACATCACCAACCACTTCAGACATAACAACCCCTAAAACCTAATGTACAATTCAACAGCTATTTTATATGCAACCCAGATCACATAAAAGCCACAATATATTGATTTGCCAATAAGAAAAGCGAAACCCCAAAAGAGATTTCGCTTTTCTTAAACGACTTAAGAGGGTTAAGTGTTAAGCGTTAAGTAAGAGCAAGAGCTTTTGGGCTCTTTCTTAGCACTTAACGCTTAACCCTTAACGCTGCTCTTTAAGCTGTCGCTTCCTCACCCTTAACAAAGAAGCTATAGATATAAATCAACAGCCCAATCAGGAAGACAATACCCGCTACTTCACGCATCATATAGAATACCTGCAGCTTGTCCTGTACTTCCATAAAGC
>JBHNNM010000195.1:0-5045 GCA_048563625.1 Gammaproteobacteria bacterium
AATCACTTATAAAACACATTCAAAGGATGTTAAAATTAGCCAATCAAATCTTCAAGGTTTTATTTTACCATAACTAATTGTATTTTATGGTAATAAATATTACCGGCCAAGCACTAATTAGAATAATTAGAGACATCCTCCTCCCCAAACTTCTCTCCGGAGAACTAACCATATCGAATACGAAACAGGCATGATATGAGTCAACGTATTCAAATTTACCAATCCGCCGATGGACAAATCCAGCTCGAGGTCTCCCTGAAACAGGGGACGGTGTGCCTGTCTCAAGCACAGATGGCCGATCTGTTCAGCACTAAACGCCCCGCCATCACCAAGCACTTGAGTAATATATTCAAAAGTGGCGAATTATCTGAACAGAGCACATGTTCCATTTTGGAACATGTGGCCGGGCATGGTCAGACCTATAAAACTAAATACTATAACCTCGATGCCATTATATCGGTCGGATACCGCGTTAATTCTGCCCGTGCCACCCAGTTCCGCATCTGGGCAACCCAAACTCTCAAGCAACACCTGGCGGATGGCTACACCCTCAATCACCTGGAAATGGAGAGAATACTATGAAATTCGAGGTCTATTGTGATGAAAGCCGTCCTGATTTATTGTGTTCGCAACACCCGACTGCCCAGTATATGGTCATCGGCGGTTTATGGTTGCCATCTGAGCACCGAGACCAGATGAAGGCTGATATTCATGCCTTGAGAAATAAATACCAAATGGGTGGTGAGTTTAAATGGCAGAAGGTTTCCCCTTCGCGTATTGATTTTTACCGTGAGCTGATCGATTGGTTTGTGGCAATGAGGGATGATTTGCGCTTTCGCTGTATCGCGGTAGATCATCAATAGGTGAATCTGTTGCGTTTTCACAATAATGATCAGGAACTGGGTTTTTACAAGTTTTACTACCAGATGCTACATCACTGGATTCTGGATTGTAATCAGTATTCCGTATTTTGTGATTTTAAAAGCAATCGGGTTGGCACCCGCTTATCTGAGTTGCAGCGTTGTCTGGCTAATGCTAATCTTTCGTCTGAAGTTGTTAATGTGCAGGCAGTTCGTTCAAAAGAGTCGGTGTTAATTCAAACCGCTGATGTTTTAACTGGCATCGCTGCTGCTAAATTAAATAATAAGCTTAGGGTCGGAAGTGCCAAGTGGGAGCTGGTTTTGCATATGGAGCAAGCCCTGGGACGTCAAATAGCTCCAACTTATCGAAATGAACAAAAATTTAATGTCTTTATTATAAATTTAGGCGGAGGGTGGTAAATGGCTTTGCCATCCCTAGTACAGTATCATACAGAGCAGGAATATCGGAAACACTTTGAGCGGGTCTATTGTCGTCAACCGATAAAAACATTTGATGGGATTCTGGTTCGATTTCGTAAAGGTATGTTCGATCACTGTTTTTTTGAATCTATTCATGTCAAAGATGATACGTTTTCACAAAGGCGGGCAGAAGGTATCGATTTGATCAAGTCGGTTCTTCAGGATACCAATGCAGAATTGCGTGAGGGGTGGGACAATAAGAAAAAATGCCCGGCAAAGGATCGACGTGTTGCTGTAGTTGTAAACAATTATGTGGTCATTATCCGAATCAGAGGTGTTAAGCAACAGGAGATTCGATTAGAAAAATTCGCACAAACCCTTTGTGGCAGGCTCCATAAAACTGAAGGCATAAAAAACCGCTGATTCGCCAGGCGGGTTCAGCGGTCAGACCTTTATGGATTCTACTGCCACTGGCAGAGAACTGTTAATAAGTTTAACAAATTATTTTCCAGAGTACACGAAAAGTTTGCAGAAAAATGGGAATAAACTTGATAAGAAAATAAGTATTTCGATAATAACAACAATGAAAACAATAATATACAGAAACCTTCTGGTAATGAAGATTAAATGAACGAAGAAGAACTTGAAAACCTTTGTTTGGACTGGTTCCGTGAAGGTGGCTGGGATGTCCGTTATGGCCCGGATATCGCACCGGACGGTACCGAACCGCAGCGGGATGATCATGCCCAGGTCATCCTCAAGCATGATCTGGAAGTCGCATTTACTCATATCAACCCACATTTGCCTCATGACTGCTTTGAGCAGGTGCTATCGAAATTGTCACAGGCTGAGAGCCTGGTCTGCAACCAATAACCGCGCATTGCACCGTCTGTTGCTGGAAGGTGTACCGGTTGAGTATAAACTGCCCACAGCCGATGGCGAAAGGGATGATGAAATTCATAACGACCATGCCTTTCTGGTTGATTTTGATCAACCAAGCAACAACCAGTTTGTTGCTATCAATCAGTTTACCGTCAGCGGTATCAAACAGCCACGTCGACCGGATGTTATCTGTTTTATCAATGGTTTACCCTTTGCGGTACTGGAACTGAAAAGCCCCAGTGATGAAAATGCGGACATCTGGGATGCTTTTAATCAGTTGCAAACCTATAAGGATGAAATCAGCGATTTGTTTATCTTCAATGAAGCGCTGGTGGTTAGTGATGGTTTCACAGCACGGGTTGGCTCACTAACCGCCAACCAGGAACGCTTTATGCCCTTGGCGTACCATCAAGCATGAAGATGATAAACCACAGCTTACGTGGCAACTGGAAACGATGGTACGAGGTTTTTTCGACCGGGAACTGTTTCTGGATTACATCCGTTATTTTGTGCTGTTTGAAAGTGATGGCGAACATATCATCAAAAAGATAGCTGGCTACCATCAGTTCCATGCCGTGCGTGAGGCAGTAAAAGCGACTGTCATCGCTGCACAAGAGATTGAAGGGGTTGCAGAAAAGCGGGCGACCTATGCTGACGAGGTGGTGCCCGGCAGTAAAAAAGCCGGTGTGGTCTGGCATACGCAAGGGTCTGGCAAGAGTATATCTATGTGCTGTTATGCCGGAAAGCTGTTGCAGCAAGCGGCGATGAATAACCCGACCCTGGTTGTGGTGACGGATCGCAATGATCTGGATGGACAGTTATTTGCCACCTTTAGTAATGCCGTAGAGCTATTGAAACAGACACCGGTACAGGCCAATGACCGGGATGAACTGCGTCAACTACTGGCCGAGCGCGAGTCTGGCGGTATCATTTTTACCACGGTTCAGAAATTTGCCCTGCTGGATAATGAGAACAACCACTCGGTACTGAATGATCGCCACAATATCGTGGTGATCTCTGATGAAGCGCATCGCAGCCAGTATGGCCTGAAAGCAGTGTTGACTGCCGATGGTCAATACAAATTTGGCTACGCCAAACACATGCGGGATGCACTGCCCAGTGCCTCCTTTATTGGCTTTACTGGCACACCTATAGCACAGGAAGATAAGGATACCCGGGCGGTATTTGGTGATTATGTTTCCATCTGCGATATTCAGGATGCCGTGGATGATGGTGCAACCGCGCCCATTTATTATGAATCACGCCTGGCCAGGCTGGAATTAAATGTTGAAGAGATTGAGGCACTCTCCGATCAGGTTGATGAGGTGGTTGAGGATGAAGAGGATCTGGCTCAGCGCGAAAAAACAAAGGGTGAATGGAGTCGCCTGGAAAAACTGGTGGGGGCTACACCTCGATTGCTGCAAGTAGCTGCAGATTTAGTCGAACATTTCGAGGCGCGTACCGCTATTATGGATGGTAAAGCCATGATTGTGGGTATGAGTCGTGATATTTGTGCTCAGCTCTATAATGAGATCGTTACCTTGCGACCTGAGTGGCATGATCCCGATCCAGAAAAAGGTGCCATCAAAATTGTAATGACCGGCTCTGCATCTGATAAGCCATTGCTGCAACCTCATATCTATAACAAGAAAACTAAAAAACGACTGGAGAAACGCTTTAAAGATGAAAATAATCCCTTAAAGCTGGTGATTGTCAGGGATATGTGGCTCACCGGTTTTGATGCGCCTTGCTGTCATACCATGTACGTTGATAAACCGATGAAGGGGCATAACTTAATGCAGGCCATTGCAAGGGTGAATCGGGTATTTAAGAACAAGCCTGGCGGACTGGTCGTCGATTATATTGGTATTGCCAATGAACTAAAACAAGCACTCAAGACCTATACTGATTCTAAAGGTAAAGGTGAGCCGACCTTGCGTGCAGAGGAGGCATTGGCCATCTTGCTGGAAAAACTTGATGCCATTCGCGGAATGTTTGCCAAAACGCCGCAATCAGATGGTATGGATATTTCCGGTTTCGAGACTGATGCGCACAAATTACTGGTTCCAGCAGCCAACTATGTGCTGGGACTGGAGGATGGCAAGAAACGTTTTCTGGATCTGGTACTGGCTACTAGCAAGGCCTGGTCGTTATGCAGTACGTTGGATGAAGCTAGGGGGCTACGTAAGGAGATCGCATTTTACTCAGCAGTAAAAGCGGCTATCGCCAAATTCACCTCGGTTGATAAGAAACGTACCCAGGAGGAGAAGAACTCTGCGCTCAAACAGATACTGGACAATGCGGTGATCGCTGAAGGTGTAGCAGATGTTTTCACCCTGTGTGGATTAGACAAGCCCAATATTGGTTTGCTATCTGATGAGTTTTTGGAAGATGTCCGGCAGATGCCGTATCAGAATCTGGCTGTTGAGATACTGGAAAAGCTTCTCAAAGATGATATTAAGGCCAAAACTCGCAACAATGTAGTACAAGAGAAGAAGTATGCTGAGCGGCTACAGGAGACCTTGCGTAAATATAATAACAGGGCTGTTGAGACAGCGCAGGTCATCGAAGAGTTGATTCAGATGGCCAAAGAGTTTCAGGCTGAGATGGCACGTGAGGCAGAGTCGGGACTCAATCCTGATGAGATTGCTTTTTATGATGCTCTCATAGGTATGATCTTTAGGAATTGAAATGAAGCCAATTTGATGATCAAATAGTTGTTATTTAGGCAATTATTCATCAACAAAAAGGCTTCAAATGAAAAGTACCACATTATCAAAAAAACTAAAAGTCGTATTGAGTGAAAAGAGACTTAATAAACTGGGCAAAAACATTGGTTTTTCCCAACGATTAAGACAGATAGCCCCTTTTCAGCTTGTAGTG
>JBHNNM010000196.1:0-5034 GCA_048563625.1 Gammaproteobacteria bacterium
TTAAAGACATACCTATGATTATGGATAAGCATAACAAACCACAATTAAACCAAGATTAATTAAAACTGAACTGAAAATGAATTGTAACTATTCAGCGTATTCATCTTTTGCGCCATTTCGGCGTTATTTTCGTACTCAAATGGTCACGTATTATTATACGCTCACATTTTCCGTGCGAAAATGCCTTGAACTGGCACAAAATCTAAACACGCTGAACAGTTACAATAAATTTAAATGATATGACTCAGCTTAAAAGGGCAACGGATTTAACCTGAGCGAAAACTTTTTTACCCAGTTCTAACCCCAGCAGGGAAGCTGATTTCTGGGTAATTCGGGACAGGATGGGAATATTGTTGAGCAGCAGGCGCACCATGACCTAGGCATTGCCTTCTGGTGTCATGGTATCAACCACGGCTGGAAAAATATTCAGAATGCTGGTATTGCTTTGATGTTCAAGGGTAATACTGACATCTCTGGCAATAACTCTTAAACGAACCGGATGATTAATAGGTAAGTCTTTATGGGCAACGGTAAAACGGCCACCGGGAAAGTCCAAGTAGGTGACATTAAATGTTTTATCGTGTTCTGCTACTTTAGCATGTATTAATGCTGCAGCCCGGTCGCCGTGTGACAGGGACAGATCCAGTCGGGTCAGCATGGAATCCAGTGCACAGGAAGCACGAATTTTTCCATCCTCTATGAGCAGTAAATGATCCGCCAGACGGGCAATTTCTCCCGGAGCATGGCTGACATAGAGGATGGGAATATTCAATTTATCATGCAGGGATTCAAGAAAGGGCATGATTTCATGCTTTCGCTTTAAATCCAGTGCAGACAGTGGTTCATCCATGAGCAGAATTTTTGGGCTGCTGGCCAGTGCCCTGGCTATGGCGACCCGTTGACGTTCGCCGCCGGATAGCTGAGCCGTATTGCGCTTAAGCAAGGGGGTAAGTGCCAGCAGCTCAATAGCCTGTTCTAGAGTGATGCTGCGTTCTTTTTTAGGAACCCTGGAATAGCCGTACTGTATATTTTTTAATACATTTAGATGGTCAAACAGGCTGGCTTCCTGAAAGACATAGCCGATACTGCGTTTTTCTGTGGGAACAAAGAGTGTATTATCCTGCCAGATGGTATCGTTAATCTGTAGAAACCCCTGATTACAGCGTTCCAGTCCGGCAATACTTCTCAGTAACGTGGTTTTACCGCAGCCTGAATCACCAAGTATGGCAGTAACACCCCGGGATGGAATTTCAATATTCACATCCAGTACAAAATTATCAGACTGCAGATTAAAACGGGCTTTAATGCTCATACATTAATTTCTCAATAAAGCTGAAAAACGCCGGTTAAGGCCATAAACACCTAGTAGCATAATAAAAGATAACAGCAGCAATCCGGAAGACTGCCAGTGTGCCTGAGCATATTCCATGGATTCGACATGATCATAAATGGCAATGGATAATACCTGGGTTTCGCCGGGAATATTGCCGCCTATCATAAGCACAACACCAAACTCTCCAATCGTATGAGCAAAACCCAGTACGGCAGCGGTCAGAAATCCGGACTGAGCCAGCGGTACGGCCACCGTAAAAAAACGATCCACCGGCCTAGCTCTTAAAGTGGCGGCGACTTCAAGGGGACGGTTGCCAATAGCAGAAAAAGCACCTTGCAGAGGCTGAACAACAAAGGGCATGGAATAGAATACCGAGCCGATAACCAGGCCGGTAAAGGTAAAGGCCAGAGATTGTCCCCCCAGCCATTGAGACAGTCCTCCAACCGGCCTACCGATGTTCAGCAACAGCAGGGTGGACAAGCCGGCCAGTTTTAAGGTAATAAAAAGGGCGCTTAAATCGTATTCATTGAGCATCAGGTGTACCATAAGCAAAAGAGCGGATGATTTTCATAGCAGCAGGAGACTGTACACAGTCCATAAATGATTTAACGGCTTTATTATCCGTTAGCTGTACGGCCTGCTGTTCTATGGGGGAGTAGTATTTTTCCGGTATGCTCCACCATGAACCCCGGGTTTTGTGATCTGGGTGAAAAACCTGAGAACGGGCTACAAAACCCAACGGTGCATTAGCGCTGTTCACAAACTGCTAGGTCTGGGCAATATTTTCTCCTCTTATGGTTCGGGATTTAAGTGTCTGCCATAAACCCAGAGCTTCCAGTACTTCCTGTGCGGCATGACCATAAGGTGCCAGACGAGGATTGGCTATGGCAATATGTCTGAACTGATTGCTAAACAGAATGTCACTGCTGTGGTTAATCAGATCAGGAACAGGGCTCCAGAGGATAAGTTGCCCATAGGCATAGGTAAAGCGGCTGTCTGCTACAGTATGCCCCTGCTGTTCCAGTAATTGTGGACATTTTTTATCTGCAGAAAAAAAGGCATCATAGGGGGCACCGTTAATGATCTGGGCATAGAGTTTACCGCTGGAAGCAGTGATAACCAGGATTTTCTGCTGGTTTTGTGTTTCAAACTGTTGTGCAAGGTATTTAAGCGGAGTGGAAAAGTTACTGGCTACTGCGATTTTTAAAGGGGCGGCATGGAGTGTTGAGATGTATGAAAATAATGTTAGTACACTGGCCTGGATAAGGCGGATTATAATCCGGGAGAATAATAGCATTTATAAATTAAGCGGATTATCAGGATCAATACCGTCCATAAAGGGCAGATGCCGTTCCTTATGGGTCAGCTGATAAATCAGTCCCATCCAGTTGCCGACCACTTCTACGGCTGAATCGTGCCAAGTATTGTCAATGGTGTTCTGGATCAGTTTTTCCGGAAACTCTGGTAATTCGGTATTTTTTTCCATAGCCTGCTGTGCTCTGTAACGGTATTCATTAAGCACAGCTTTGGCAAAAGTACCCAGATAATTTTCAGGAAAGGGCGGATAGACAGAGATTTCTCCCTGCTGATAAGGCAGTACTTCGCGTTTATATTCTTTTAATAGAGAGATGGTATCGTATTCTGGATGACCCTGAAAAAAAATAGTACGAAAGCCGTCTTCACTGGTGGCCAGGTGAACCATGCCGCTGTCTGATTCCACCAGAACTTTTAATCGGCTGTCTTTAAACTGTTGAGAAGATACCGCATTCCAGCGTGAATGCGGTATATCAAAACGGGTGTTGATATCATTAATAAGCGGGTGGCTTTTATCAACAATATGGTGTGGATAGACACCCCATATTTTATGCCCCTGATGTACACGCTTCTGCTGATATCGAAACTCCATAACTGCATGGGTGGCCAGGCAGGAGCATAGAGTGGACGTTACGTTGTCCCATGCCCAGTCAAATACCTCGATTAAGGGGGTCCAGAAAGGCTGTTGTGAAAGCTCCGGACCGGCAACATTGGCGCCCGTAACAATCAGGGCGTCCAGTCCCATATTTCTGATAGTATCAAAACTTTCATAATACTGCTCAATATAAGCCTGAGCTTTCTCAGAGCGGGGGATTTCGGTGAGAGTAAAAGGATGCACATAAAACTGTGCAATGGGGTTGCTTTCTCCAATGAGTCGGAAAAACTGCCGTTCTGTGGCCGCCAGGGCGGCATCGGGCATCATGTTTAACAGGCCGATATGCAGTTCTCTGATGTCCTGATGCATGGCAGCATCGGGCGGCAGTACACGGATCCCTTCGTGACGGAGGCGATCAAAGGAGGGGAGTTGATTATGGGCAACCAGAGGCATAGCTATCTCACTTATTCGGCACGGGCAATGGCGGTTTCGAGCAACTCAAGAAAATCATTCTGATCCCTGACCTGGGCGACTTCCTGAGAAGTAACTGTATAACCGTGTGGTCCGGCTATCGCTTCATAGCGCGGGATCCGGGAGTGAAACAGGCGTGGAAAAATCCAGCGGGTAAATTCATCGGGATTCATCTGGGCGGCATATTGAAGGTTGTTTTCAGCAAGATAAATTGCCAGCTGTTCCTGTAGAAAATCCGGGCGGTAGTACAGGGGTTTGGGTGCGCTTTTGGCTCGTTCAATTAGTTTGTTTTCTTCTTCTTTATCGGTTACCTGGATGTAGAGGATCATGGTATGTTTAACCAGGGTGTCGATTACCGAAGGTTCATCCAGTTCACACAAACTGCCGCCAACATCGTTAACAAAATGTTGGTAGCCGTATATTTTCTGAGCTTTTTCTATAAAAGAGGGTACATCATGCATGGCGGCTATTTCCCCCTTACGATAACAGGCCTGGCGCTGAATAAAATCTTCCAGTTCGACACCACCCTGTTCAGGATCGCCCAGTTTGCCGATATAGCTCAGTACCGGACCCAGATCGTGAACCTTGATATTGTTTTTAATGGATATCCAGTCGTTTCTGAGTAATTCCTTGAGAAAGGGAACCTGCATGGCCTGCTGCTTAATCATATCCATAATTGGTTCATCAAGATAGCGGGTACCTATGCGGTAGTCCCCGGAAAAATGAAACCATTGGGAATCTCTTAATAAGGTGGATAAATAGGTTTTACCGACCCCTGACATGCCCAATAAGGTGACTTTTTTGTTTTCCCAGTTGTGGAATTCTTCAACACTGAACTTCATCAAATACTCCTGTTAAGAAGCAAATATTATCCTTGAGTTTTCGGGGAAATGGAAGAGAAGAATTAAGAGTGAATATTTTAATTATTACCAGTTAACGAATATCGTCAACGGAGAATTTTTTCTCAAAAACCAGCGGGCGGATCAGGGCATAACCCTGATTCTGCCAATGGGCCATTTCTGCCATGCTATTGGGTATAATTTTAACAAAGCTGTAAAAATCTTCCGGTTTATAGCCAAAATCATTAGCGGCATCACCGCAGACACGAAATTCAACTCCCAGTTGTTCATAATAAATCATGCGTTTAACAGCGCTCTGGTATTGTGGATAATTCTTTTTTGCCAGGGTAACAATTTCAGTACCGTGGATCAGAACAATAATATTCATAAACTCCGGTGCCAGAGCATAGGGTTCTGCCATCAGGGTATTCATATAGGATCGCAGCCAGAATAATGCGGAATGAATTTTGTTAGGATCATCT
>JBHNNM010000197.1:0-5003 GCA_048563625.1 Gammaproteobacteria bacterium
TTTCTCCAGTTTCGGCCCCTGATAGGCGTCGTTGCTCCAGTGTTCATACAGGGTAGTACTGGAGGTGCAGGCACTGAGAACAATTAACAGTATGCATGATACTGATATTTTAAGAGCTGCAAGTTTTAAAGCCATTAATTTCTCCACACCGATTTTACGGGCATTTTACAGAATCGCTGAAAACATTTCTATTCTTGATTTTAAAGAAATCATAACAGATAATTGAGGTCTGTCTAAAGAGAGATATTTCACACTTTTAAGACAGAAAAATACTCGACACATCAATCAACACACCATTAAAACGATAACAACTGATAATTAATTACTGACAATCAATGACTGAAGACGATAAACAAAAAATAAGAGATCAGGTTGAGGCTTTAAAACAGGAACACCGGGATCTGGATGAAGCCATTCACCATATGCCAAGAACCATTCATACCCAGATGCAGATCACACGCCTGAAAAAACGTAAGCTGCATCTAAAGGATGAAATTATCAAGCTGGAAAACCTTCTGTTCCCCGATATTCTTGCCTGAGCCTGTTAAGTTGATTCTTCAACCGGCTTTTGTTCAGACGGTTCAGCTAAAAACTCACCTTTATTAATCAGCTTATGGCGAACATGTTCTGCAAAACCAATCCCGGCTTCTGAGTAAAAATTATAAACCTCATCAGCACCGGCCTGTTTCAGCACTTCAACATCTTCATCATAAAGAGCAATAGCGGCCACAGTACCTTTAAAACCCATTTCCCTAAGCTGTTTTAAGGTAAACAGGTTTTTTCCCGCTGGGGAAGATTTAAAAAGATCATGCGTACCCCTTCCAGGTTCAGCTTGCTCCAGAACTCCTTATCCATAACATCCGCATAAATAATATTTTTTTTATCTTTTTCATGCTGGGCATAAACACCGGCATCAAAATCCACTCCAATAACCTGTCCCGGAAAATGCTAATTCAGATCGTTATAAACCCCGGTACCAATACGCCCCATACCAAATACCACAATACTGGCCCCAGCCACGTCCACCGGCTTTTCATCATCCAGCCGCTCTTCTGACTGCCAGGTGCGGAACACTTTTGAAAACCGCCCGTATATTTCATGAGCCCGAGCATTAAGCGGTGAGGCAATAATAAAGGTCATGGACAGGGCTATGGCTATGCTGAGCAGCCAGGAACTGTCCATCCAGCCGTTCTGTACACCAATGGTGCCGACAATCAGGCCGAATTCGGAATAGTTGGCCAGACTCATAGAAGCCAGAAAGGAGGTTCTTCTGCGCATTTTTGTTTTAACCAACAGCCAGAAAAACAGAAAGACCTTGGCGAACATTAATAAGGATAAAATTCCGGCAATAACCAGGTTCTCCATCGATGGATCACCAGAGAGACCAATATTGACAAAAAAGGCCACCAGGAATAAATCTTTGAAATTATAGAGGGTTTTTGAGACTTCCGAGGCCTTGATATGCGGGGCCAGCAGCAAACCGAAAATCAACGCACCCAGATCCGCTTTCATACCGACCATTTCAAACAGAGCGGCTCCGCCGGTTGCCAGCAGCAGACTGTAAAGTACCAGTAATTAACCGTGCTCCACCTGATCCATAATTTTATACAGTAAGGGGCGTAACAGGGGTAAGCCCAGTAGCCCCAGTGCCCAGATGCTGGGCAGCTTGCCTGTAGAAGCAGACAGGAATATAACGCCAAAAATATCCTGTACAATCAAAATCCCGATGGCTATCTGGGCATATAAAGCCATCATTTCATTTTTACCTTCCAGCACCTTAACCGCAAATACAGTACTGGAAAAACTTAACGCAAGAGCAATTAATACGCCGCTCCACAACGACAGTCCCTGAAAGGCACTGACCCCGGACTGCTGCAGAAAAATAAAAATACCGGTATAAACAACAATGGTTATCAACATATGGGAGCTGGCCACCCCCTATATCTGTACTCTCAGCAGACTTTTAAGGTTCAGTTTCAGTCCAATGGTGAACAGCATTATAGTAACACCCAGATCGGCAATTTCTCTGAGCGCCTCGGTACTTTCAACCCCATAGAACTTGAGCACAAAACCTACACATAAAAAAACCACCATGGGTGGCAGGCCGATCCGGTAGGCCAGGAAACCGAATACAAAGGTCAGTATCAGCCAGCCCGTTTCTGCTAAGGTAATTGAAATCCAGCTTAGATCCATAGTAATCCCTGTTAGAGCAGTTGACTAAATCAGTTCTGCTGTATTTCCCTGCTTAAAGGAATAATTGGATTCCACTTCAGCCATTGCGGCTGAGGCTCATCATGTAATATATAGTAACTGCCTTCCGACAGTTCCTTGCCCATGGCGGCATTGTCCGGAGTGGCAAAAGCAATACCGCCAGAAAGAACCGATTCTACCGATTCTGTTCTGATTTTAGAACTGCCGAATAAATTGATATCCATAGAGATACCGCTGGCATTCCAGAAACGACTGTTTTCCCGCAGCAATGGTCGGAAACGTTCACGAATAGTTAGATGTATTAAGATCTGGTCCGAAGTATCGGCCAACTCATAGCCCACCACTTCACCCACTTTAATCTGGCGATAATAAACACCGTCACCCACTTTTATTGAACCCAGACGACTGACTGTTAAGTGAATATTAAAACCGGCTGCGGACTGTTTTTTAAGTGGTTTTTCTTCATAACCGATAAAGTAATCACTAAAAGTCCCCCTGACCGGTTCAAGCCGTAGAAAATTCCCCGTGATTAAATTACCCACATTTTTAATTTTAGCCAGGCCAAGTTCAGCCCTGACTACCCAGAACCTGGAGTCTTTACCCAGTAGCGGTTTAACCTGTTCGCTGAGTTCCAGGATTACTTCAACTTTCCCGGCATCTTTGCGGCTGAGTTTAACAGATCTGACCTTGCCTACCTCAATATCATTATAGACAACCTTGCTGCCGTAAGATAAGCCATCCACCTTATCAAACAGCACAGTGACATAAAATGCATTGATTTGAGCAGCCTCATAATCATCAAATAACCTGTATTTAGTGCCATTTGAGACTTTGTGTTTGCCGGGTTCATAGCGGGCATCATTGTATAAACCAATACCGCCTTTGAGAATACTTTTGACTGATTCAGTACGAACACTCAGGCCTGACAAACCAACATCAACCTTGAAGCCACTGGCATTATAAAAACGTGAATGGCTACTAACCAGATTCATATACCGGGGATAAATATAGATCAGAATATTGATACTTTTTCCATCTGCCGCCAGTTCATAATCCTGTACATTACCAATCTTAATCCTGTGGTACATAACCGGGGCGCCAATACTAATCGATCCCAGCTCTGAACTATTCAACTTTAAATGCAGTCCAGGATAGTTGGCATCCAGCGGTGGTTTAGTCATACTGACCTTAAAACTGTATTTTTTCTTTTTGCTCCTGCCCAGTCTCAGAGTAATATAATCACCGGCCAGCAGGGTTTCCAGGTTTTCCACACCGGTAATATCAAATTTAGGACGAACCATCCAGAACTGGGTATCTTCCACCAGCCCGAAATCCGCAATGGGATCCATAATTACCGTTGCAGTAGCAGTTTCCTGACCGGTATTAGGGGTGATTTTTTTAATTACACCCAGCACAATGCCTTTATAAATAACCTTGGTAACATCAGCAGTCAGTCCGGTGGTATCATCAAAGATCAGTGATACCTCGATACCCGCTTTAGCATCATCAAAACTGTCGTAGAGCGGGAATACATCTCCATTTTTGGCTTTAATATCACTTTTTTTATAGTTGGGTGTATAAAAAGCAATACCGCCGGAAAGCAACGAGGCAATGGACTCTGTTGTCACTTTTATGCCCGTCAGACCGCCTTTGATATTAACTCCGCTGACATTATAGAAACGGGTTTATTCAGTGACCAGATTGGCAAACTCCGGCTTAATATAGACCTGCAATTTTACCTTTTCATTGTCTTCTGCCAATTTAAAAGACTCAATATTACCTACTTTGATATTCTTGTAATATAGGGGGCTATCCTTACTGATAGAACCCAGATCCTTTGATTCTATAGTAAAGTGTAAACCAGGTACATTGGCCGGCAGCGGCGGAACTGATTCATAAACCCTGAACTCCCGACTTTTCTTGCCGGTACCTGAAGGCCGTAATTCAAGGTAATTACCTTCCAGCAGAGCATCCAGGCCACTGATTTTTAAAATACTGACACTGGGTTTAACAATCCAGAACTGGGTATTTTCCGTCAATACATCGGCCACAAGTGGGGATAGTTTAGCAACGCAGATGCTTTCATTGGTCTTCTTATCATAGGCAAATTTACCCAGACGACCGATGACCTGCCCCTGATATTTAATTTTGGTCTGATTGGCTGCCAGGGAATCAATATTTTTAAATCGCAATATTACCGGGATACCCACACGAGCACTTTCAAAATCATCATATAATAAAAACAGGGATCCGTGTCTGGCCTGCTGTGCCGGTTTTTCCTCCAGCGGTGTGGTAAAGGCAATGCCCCCTAGCAGCAGGGAAACCAGAGATTCCGTTTTAATCTCTACCCCGCTCAAACCGGCCTTAATACTGATACCGCTGACATTATAAAAACGGGAATTTTCTTTAACCAGATGAGCATATTCAGGACGGATCACGACCCAGGCGTGTATTTCGGAATCATTTTCTTCCAGAGTATAGTTAATAACCTCTCCCACCGGTATCTGCTTGTAAAATACTACGGTGCCTCTGTCCACGGATGCCAGCCGGTTCAGACGCAGCTTTATATGCAGTCCCGGTGTTTTTCCCGAAGGCGGTGGTGCCATGTCCAGAGCCACAAAATTTCTTTTGCTGGTTTCACCTTTTTCAGAGTCGATGGCTATATAACGGCCTTTTAAAATAGTATCCAGGCCGGATACACCGGACAGGGAAATACGCGGTTCTACCACCCAGAATTGGGCTTTTTCATTCAGATAGGGTTCGGTGCGTTTATCCATTTCAATATGCAGTAT
>JBHNNM010000198.1:0-5000 GCA_048563625.1 Gammaproteobacteria bacterium
CTAAATAAATACCTTATTTTTAAGTAAACCACTTTACTTTTAGCTGAAAAAAGTTATTATAAATTAAAAATAATAGACTATAACTCAGACAAACCAATAACAATATAATAATTATAAAATTAGTGTTTACATACTTTTTAACTAGCTCTTAAGTTAAAAAAAGCCAGTAACAAAACTAATAATAAAAGCTGATAACAAACAGCAAAAAAATAATTAATAGGCATTTAAATGATTAAAGCTTATTAATATTAATGAATACCAATTCAGGTCTATAACTGTAAATATATTTAATTAAACTTGCTCTGTTTAAATGCAGGCAACAAAAAGTAAATTATTATTCATTAATATAGCAATATTGGTTACCTCATTCCTTCCAGTATTATTTAAAATACTTATAGATCAGGTTTATGGAAGCTCTACCGAACTATCAAGATTTTATTTAATTATATTTATTACTTTAAATTAAAAAAATTTATACCACATATCAGGAGAATATAAATTATGGCTCATGTCGTTATTATTGGTGCTGGAACCGGCGGTATGCCCTGTGCGTACGAAATGCGAGATGCTCTGGGCAAAGATCATCATATAACTATGATTAGTGAAAATGAAACCTTTGATTTTACCCCATCAAACCCATGGGTGGCAGTCGGCTGGAGAACTCGTAAAGATATCAGTTTTGAAGTTCGTCCATACCTTGAAAAACGTAGTATTAATTTCATCGCCCACCGGGTAGATAAAATTGATCCTGATAATAATGAATTAACCCTCAATAACGATGAAAAAGTCTCTTATGACTACCTGATTATTGCCACAGGCCCAAGACTGGCTTTTGAGGAAGTCGAAGGTTCAGGCCCATCAGCCCATACTCAGTCAATCTGTAACCTGCCCCATTCTGAAACTGCATTCCAGGATTTCGAAAAACTGGCAGCCGATCCCGGCCCTGCAATTGTTGGTGCTATGCCCTTTGCCAGTTGTTTTGGCCCGGCTTATGAATATGCATTTATTCTCAACCGCGAATTACAAAAACGTAAATTAAGAGATAAAGTGCCCATGACTCTGGTTACTTCAGAACCCTATATTGGACATCTGGGCCTGGGTGGTGTGGGTGATTCCAAAGGTATGCTGGAATCAGAACTGCGTCAGCACGACATTAAATGGATCTGTAATGCCAAAACCACCAAAATTGAAGCTGGAAAAATGTATGTTGATGAGCTTAATGACGATGGCTCCATCAAGGAGCAGCATGAGCTGGAATTTAAACATGGTATGATGCTGCCGGCCTTTAAGGGTGTGGATGCTGTGGCCAGTGTAGAAGGCTTATGTAATCCACGCGGCTTTGTTATTGTAGACAAACAGCAACGTAGTCCTAAATACCCTAATATTTTCTCAGCCGGTGTCTGTATTGCTATTCCTCCTGTTGAAGCAACACCCGTCCCTACTGGCGCACCTAAAACCGGTTATATGATTGAGTCCATGGTAACGGCCATTGTGCACAATATTTCTGATGAACTAAATGGTAACCAGCCAACTCACGAAGGTACCTGGAATGCTATCTGTCTGGCTGATATGGGTAATACGGGTGCAGTATTTGTGGCTATTCCACAAATACCACCACGTAACCTGGCCTGGTTCAAGAAAGGTAAATGGGTACACCTGGCCAAAATCGGATTTGAGAAATACTTTATCCGTAAGATGAAGTCCGGTTCCACTGAACCTGTTTATGAAAAATATTTGTTAAAAGCATTAGGCATTAATCGCCTGAAATAATAACAGTACATTTCACCTGAAACTTTAAAGGCCGTTTCCTTTACAGGAAATGGCCTTTTTTAATCAGTGAACCGATACACTTCCACCACATTAGGTAGTTGGCCGATCCGGTTTAAAGCCCTGCTTAACTGAGCAATACCTGCAATTTCCAGAGTCAGACGCATTCGCGCTGAATAGTCCGCCTTATTGGTGGAAGTATTTACACCAAGCACATTAATTTCAAGATTAGCCAGAATGGCTGTAATACCTCTTAACAGCCCCTGTCTGTCCATAGCAATTAACTCAATCATAACGGTATAACACTGGTTAATTTCATGGTTCCACTCCACTTCAATTAAGCGTTCACTGTTTTCCTCCAGGGCGTGCTGTACATTATGACAGTCACTTCTGTGAATGGTTATGCCTCTGTGTTTGGTAATAAATCCAACAATTTCGTCACCGGGCACGGGTTTACAGCATTGGACAATCTGGGTCAGCACATTATCAACACCATAGATGGTAACATCGCCCGAACCCTGGGGCAGCAACTCGATGGTCTGCTGAATCGGTGCTTTAGGCTCATGACGCTCTTCATTATGACCGTCCAGTTCCTGAATAGTGGCCGCAATCTGTCCCGTGGTAATTTCTCCACGCCCTATTTCAGCAAATAACTGTTCCGCTGATTCAAGCTGAAATCTCTTTGCCAGTTTTTCATGAGAAATATTGCTAATTGCCAGCCGATGCAGTTCTTTTTCAAGAATATCTCGTCCCGCAAGTACATTTTGATCATGATTTTGCTGTTTAAACCAGTGCCGAACCTTGGCTCTTGCCCGGGAGGTTTTTAAATAACCCAACTGCGGGTTTAACCAGTCCCAACTTGGTGAACCGTTTTTGGTAGTAAGGATTTCTACCTGCTGACCGCTTTTAAGTTCATAGGTTAAGGGCACCATTTTGCCATTAACCTTGGCACCGCGACATCGGGCACCGACTTCTGTGTGGACATAAAAAGCAAAGTCCAGAGGGGTTGCCCCCTGCGGCATATCAATGATTTCACCATCCGGTGTCATCACATACACCCGATCCTGGAACACTTCGGATTTAAAGCGGTCAATAAAGTCACCGGCATCTTTTTCTTCATCTTTCCATTCCAGTAATTGTCTTAACCAGGCTATTTTCTGCTCATAATGTCCGCTTTGCTTACCGCCTTCCTTGTATCGCCAGTGTGCCGCCACTCCGTATTCAGCGTGTTTGTGCATCTCAAAGGTACGGATCTGTATTTCCAGGGTTTTACCCTGCGGGCCGATAACTGCCGTATGAATGGACTGATAATTATTTTCCTTGGGTGTGGCAATATAATCATCAAATTCATAAGGAATGTGTTTCCAGAGGGTATGCACCACACCCAGAGCGTGATAACAGTCTTTCAGCTCCTTAACGTGTATACGCACGGCACGCAGATCATAAAGCTGATGAAAGCCAAGATGCTTGCGCTGCATTTTTTTCCAGATACTATAGATGTGTTTAGAACGACCGGTCACCTCAGCTTCAATATTATTCTTTTTCAGATTGTCCTGAATGATCTGCACCACATCTTTAATATACTTATCACGGTCAACTTTGCGTTCTGATATATAACGGGCAATTTTTTTATAATTAACTTCATCCAGATACCGAAAAGCCAGATCTTCCAGTTCCCATTTTAACTGCCAGATCCCAAGACGGTTGGCCAGAGGTGCATAAATTTCAGCGGTTTCACTGGCAATGAGCTTCTGCTTTTTAGGTGGCAGTGAATCCAGGGTACGCATATTATGCAGCCGATCCGCCAGTTTAATCATGACTACCCGGACATCTTCTGCCATGGCTAGTAGTAATTTACGCAGATTTTCCGCTTTTAAGCCTTCTTTTTTAATATTGCCGTTCTGATCCGGTTTTAAATTGGCAAAGGCTTTCATTTTGGTGACGCTATCGACCAGCGTAGCCACTTCTTTACCGAATTTTTCTTCCAGCTGCTCTAGGGTAATGTCTGTGTCTTCAACGACATCATGCAGCAGAGCGGCCATTAAGGAAGGGGTATCAAGATTGAGGGACAGTAAGATTTCTGCTACTGAAATAACATGAAAAACATAAGGTTCACCAGAAGCTCTAACTTGATCCTTATGTGCCTCGTTAGCAAAATCGAAAGCCTGGCGAAGCAAATCCAGATCAATATTAGCCTGTGACTCCCTGATTTTTTCCTCCAGAGCATTAAAACGCTCCAGGGGTGTATCATGAACATCAGCAACTGCTTCTACGTAAACCATATCCCGGACAAATCCCAACTATCATGTCAGATAACATTTAAGAAAATTTTTATTTCAGTATGCGTTTAAAGTAAAATTAAAGATTATTAATAAGAATACACCATAACATTATAAAATCTATTACTATTTACTTTACTTTAATTTTGTGATTAATAATAGAGCATTCAAGTCAGGAATTTAAATTATGAAAAAAATACTTATATTTGCTTTTGCACTGCTTTTACAGACTCTAAGCTATGCTGATTCTCATTACCCTGTCAGGGGCATGTCTATGCAGGAAGTTATTCAGCAACAGGGAGAACCCGAAACCAGAAAAGGACCGGTAGGAAACCCGCCCATTTCACGCTGGATTTATAAAGACTTTAGTGTTTATTTTGAAGACGGCACGGTTATTCACTCCGTTAAAAATCAGAAAAAAACGATTTTTTTGAATAAGTAACGGGTATATATAACTCAGGCCTCTGAAGACTGTTTTAACTTAAAATAGCGGATGGTTTTCAGAGCCAGTAATATAATTGGTGTGGCATGCATTAGCAGATCAAAGATATCTATAGGCTTAGCCAGATTGCCAGCCATCAGCATAGTTATTTTTTCCAGTAAATGGGGCTGACCGCCTAAAGGCGCTGTGCCCAGAAAAATTGTCAGTATTATCAATACCGGAAAACTGAAATTATCCAGCCATTTCATTGTATATCCTTTTCAAATTATATAAAGTTATTAGTTTCCTGATACCCTATAAGTTTCAGGTACATAGCAAATGATTAACAATATCATAATTTTCTAATGCGTCGGGTAGAATATTCTATTTTTTGAAAAATTACCAGTTTTGTATATTATTTAATCAATTTCTAGCTATAATCAGCTTATGAACCGATTATTTATACAACTCGTCCGCCTGTCTGCTATTGTTATTTTTGTCTCCGGCACTTATTCTCAGGCAAATGATAATGA
>JBHNNM010000199.1:0-4981 GCA_048563625.1 Gammaproteobacteria bacterium
GATGGCCGTTTAGAGCGCTGCTATCTCAAAGGTGCACTCGGTGATGCCATTAATGTGGTTATGGTAGCCGCTGGTCATAACTTAAGAAAGATCCTCAATAAGCTCCGGCTTTTGTGGCTCACAATTATTTCCGGTTTGATGGGGGGTTTTATCAAAGCGGAACATCAGCCGCGTTAAACCTGGCTTGAGGTCAGGCTTAAAACAGTATTATTCAGGTTGAACTATTTATGGGTTGTAGATCAAAGTGATGTGCACCAACCATCTTGATCTGTATTTACATTTAATGTACATTAAAAATATGAGATATGAATGGAATTCTGAAAAAAATCAGCTACTCAAAAAAGAAAGGAATATTTCTTTTGAAAAGATTGTATTTCACTTGTCACAAGGTGATTTGTGGAAAGTTGCTGAGCATCCGGATCAGGTTAAATACCCCGGACAAAAATTATATTTTGTTATTGTGGAACATTAGATTTATGTCATTCCCCATATTATAGAAAAGGAGTATATATTTCTGAAAACCATAATACCCAGCCGAAAAGCCACAAAACAATATCGGCTCAAACTTGAAAAGGATCACTAAGATGAATAATACCTCAGAAGAATCCAGCATTTTAGATGCCATTGAACATAATGAGTTAGACTTGCGCACACCCACATCTGAAGATATTCAGCAAGTTAAGCAAATTGCCAAAAACTCATTAACCAAAAATAAATCCATTACTATCCGGCTTTATGAACACGATTATACCGGTATCCAGAAAAAAGCCATGGAATTGGGTATGCCTTACCGCCTTACCAGACATTGATTTCCAGCCTGATCCATCGTTATATTGAGGGGGAATTAAAATAAAGCCTTCAACGTTCGGAAAGAGCATAGGGTAATAGAAATTTAGGGTTGTTGTAATTGCCATTTGTGGAAGGGGGTGATGGTTATTTGGGTGTTGTTTTGGGTGAATTGATCTTCTGTGTCGTTGCTAATGATGGTGCCTGATGTCAGGTTGAATTGCTGACAGGCATTCAGGAGGCCTTTTATTTCTCTTTTTCTGGTTTCGCCATCTTCTAATTCATAGCAAACCTGTATTGCTGCTGTAACTTTTGAGTGATGGGTAATAATAAAATCACATTCACTGGTTTGATCTTTATAGTAAAACAGTTCTTTACTGTTTCGTTTAAGTTCTAAAAAAACAACGTTTTCCAATGCCTTGCCAAGGTTTTCAGAAAATTTGTATTCGGTGGCATTATTCAGTCCAATATCGATACTATAAATCTTTTTTTCACCTAACTCTTTATTTATTAAAGACTTATCATATCGTTGTAAGGTTAGAGCAAGGTAGATATTCTGGACATAGTCTAAAAATTCATACAAAGTATTTTTTCCAATTTTTATGCCGCTGGATTTTAAGTCATTGTAGATTTTATTAATGGATATCTGTTTGGTTGTGGAGGACATAATTCGCTTTAAAAAGAACTTTAAGGCTATCGTATTTTTAATGCTATAACGCTCAGCCAGATCCTTATAAAGCATGACGTTAAAATATTCCTGCAGTATCTGGTTTTTGTACTGTTCTTCTATAAATACCGTTTCTGGAAATCCCCCATTCTTTAAGTATTGGTTCTGAGCATTTTTAATGTGAGCTAAATCTTTGCTGGAATATAAATCTGGCTTAATGTCCTTGAATGACAGGTATTCTGTAAAAGATAAGGGATATACTTCAAAAGAAAGGGTTCGGCCTCGCAAACTGGTGGCTATTTCGGTACTTAATAACCTGGAATTTGAGCCGGTTATATAGATGTTTTTACTGATAGTGTCATACACTCTACGAATAAATTTTTCCCAGCTTGGTACATTTTGTATTTCATCAAAGAAAAAATAACAATTATCCAGATTATTATCAGGATACAATTCTCTGTAGGCCTGAATAATAAAATCCAGTTCATCTGTTTTTAAATCCAGGCGCTCATCTTCAAAGTTAATGAATACTATTTGACTTTTATCTATCCCCTGGCAGAGTTGATTAATCATTTTATAAAGAATGGAGGTTTTTCCACTTCTTCGGACACCTATCAGGGTGATGATTTTTTTGATATTCAGAGGTGGTTGTAAAGCACGTGGTTTAACATTAAACGATGGGCTTAGATGAAAATCGCGGATTAGTTGTTTTAGCTGCTCATTCTTTTTCATAAGGAAGATTATAGGGTGTTTTTTCTTTATTGGGAAGATGGGTTGGCGTTCAGCGTTCAGAAAGAGCATAATTTTTTATTGAAAGAGCAATTAAAAAAACTGAGGATGAAACAAGAAAGAAATTTATTTCTTAAATAACTTAACTATCATTATCAAATTTTTCATTTGATAATTTACCGACCTCACGTAAAAAATTGTCTGATAACCAATAGCCATTATTTCTAAGATCTATCAACAACGGGAGTACAGCGTCAATTAAGAGATGTTTTTTTGCTAACATTAATAAGCCTGCAAAGCCAATGACTGAAAGCTTATACTGTTTGGCTATATGCCTTCCTTTTGCCTCATCAATTAATAAAGAGCACTGTTTTTGCTTTAAGGCTAAAGTAATGGAACTGGCTTCACCTGAATCTAACAATATTTTCAAATCTGAATCAATATTCTTAACAGTTTCAAGTTTGATATACTGGTTATTAATGGCCGATTGAAGACAATTTACTGCAACATCATTGCCTGAAATGACTTCTTGATAGACTTCTTCAGTGATGAAACAAATTTCAAATAATTGCTCAAGAAGTATCAGTTTTTGTATTTTACACAGTGCAATAATCGGTCCGGCATCAGCAATAATACACTTTTTCATTTATTGAAATTCTTTTAGATCATCAACCAATTCACTGGCATCCATATCTGCTGCCGGAATATTAAATTTTGCCATTAGCTTAAGGAAAGATTCTAATGAAATCCCAGCCATTTTTGCTCCTTGAACCTGGGTGAGCACATGATTTTCAACCAGATTTAAGGCAACAGCACGAGCTACACCTTCACCAAACATACGTTCATCAAAGGGTATGGCTACTTTTACTGGTTTGCCATGAGAAGTTATCACTGAGACGGAATCATCAGATAAAAATTGGCTGTCACGTAATTCTCTGGCGGAATAAGTTTTTATGGTCATAAGCATGCCTCCTGAATTTTATTATACCTTAATATGTCACATCTGTGACACTTATATTTTATTCAATCCAAGTTTATGCTTTAAAGCATCTGGCTGGACTGGATTGAACGCTTACCAGCGTTCAGAAAGAGCATAGAGGGTTAAGGGTTAAAATCCATCGAAGGTGTGCTGAACAATTATTTCCAGGGTAAGGACTTCGTCATCTGATAGGGTAGAAAAGTCTCGTTCACGTTTTCGTTTTGATAGTTTATTGTTATTTTGCCGGATAAACAGGATCAAATTCTGCGCCAGCCGATCCGGCATATCTACCACTTCCATTATTCTGACCATGGCCTCATCATGCCTGCGTAGGTAGTCAATTTCCCTGGGCAGTTCATGCTCAATCGTACGTTGAACACAGGCATAAAGAAATTCCACTTGCTCGGTACAATCAAAGTACCGGTAAAGATCAGCGGTTTCATTCAACACTTCAACATTATGGTCTGCGTTTGGACGCCATTCAATGTAATCCATCAATGGCATGGAATGGGCCTGTAACGCTTGGCGGTACTCATCAATTTTATCCAGCATAACGGATGATACCGGGAAGACCATGCCTGGAGGGCTATAACCTCGCTCGGTCAGGACATGGTGGATCAGGCAACGTTGTACACGACCGTTGCCATCCTGAAACGGATGAACATAGATAAAGCCGAAGGCGGTTGCAGCCGCTTGTAGCACAGGATCCAGCCCCGCTTCTTTCATTCGGACATTAGCATTGAGCATACCTGTGCACAGCGCTTCAATGTCTTCAGGCCGGGCACCAATAAATTCTGGTATGGGATCACCAAGATGATCCCGCTCACCGAGAAAGACACCATCAGGACGCAGGCCTGGGAATACAAAACGTGTGTCCTCGATAAGGACGCTGTGCAGACCAATGATTTCTTCGAGTGTAAGCGTATTTTTTCCGGTCTGGAGTACGGCCTTACCCCATCGTTCCAGACGGCTACGTGTCGCACGTTCACCTTCGATTTCGAAATTTGCGCGACTGTCGGCCAGAAGCAGAAAACTCGCAGCACGGCTTATCAGGTGTTGGCCCGTTCGGCCTAGTGTTGCCGCTGCTCGCTCAGCCAGATCCAGCCTGGTAAAGGCTTCAAGTCGTTCTGTTCTACGTATAATGGGACACCAGTCATCACTGCCAAGCAGGTTATTGCGAACCTTATGACGCCGGGAGATTTTGCCCTTTGCTGTGAAGTAGGCTTTGGGTTCCAGTGCATCCACGGCTTTAACGGCAGGCGCATCGTCAATGTCCAGCATCTGGCCGGTTAATATTTCATAGAAGAACTAGGCACGCCGCGTCTGAGTGCCCATTGGTTTGGAACGTATAAATACTTCCAGTACAGTTTTGGGCAGGGTATCAAAGACTCGTTTTAGAATCAGCAGATCAATCGGTTCATGACGCAGGGCAAAGGTGGGGTGATCGGTACATTGCTCGCTAGGCCAGTAGCGCTTGTCAAAAACGCGAAAACCTCTTTCTTCCCGATGGCTGCCCCCAATATGTTTCTCGGAAACGCAGCAAGGTTGTCTGACAGGTACCCGCAAGTCCAACGCCTGAACAAGCGCAGCCCAGCCGACAAGCTGCGCCCCTTTAGGGACAAGCTCGTCATGAAAAAAAGCATTGTTTTTCAATTTTAGGCGCATATATCGAAAAGTCGCAATAGTTATCGAAAATTACTTTATATAGTCCGCCCTGAACAAATCATAGTGTATTGATTTATAAGGAAATGTTGGTGAGTTTTGGGTGTTAAATTTGCAAGTTTTTGGTAAAATAAGCCTTATTACCTTGCAAATTTCCA
>JBHNNM010000200.1:0-4967 GCA_048563625.1 Gammaproteobacteria bacterium
AGCGTTCAGCGTTCAGCGTTCAGAAAAAGCTTAAGCTCTTTTAATTTTCAGTCAAGGGAAATATCCAAATATTTTGTATATATTTAAAAATAAATACTTATGCTCTGGCTCTTCCTTAACCCTTAACCCTTAACGCTTAGCACTGCTCTTCTGCTCTTGCTCTTTCTGAACGCTATTATCCCTAAACGCATCAATCACCATCATAACCGCCCCAATACTAATAGCAGTATCAGCAATATTAAACGCCGCCCAGTGGATGGTTTTTGTGTCGCTTTGATAGTAAAAATCGAGAAAGTCCACTACATAGCCTAAGGTCAGGCGGTCCCACAGGTTACCGAGGGCGCCGCCGAGGATCAGGGATAGGGCAATGGCCAGCCAGCGTTCGTGGGACTGCAGTTTTTTCAGCCAGAAAAAAATAATGGTACTGACCACTATAGCCACTAGGGCGAAAAACCAGCGCTGCCAGCCTGATTCATTAGCAAGGAAACTAAAGGCAGCGCCATTGTTATGGGCAAGGGTCAGATTAAACCAGCCGGGGATCACCGGCAGGACTTCATATAACTGAAAATAGCTACTGGCAGCGGCTTTGCTGCCCAGGTCCAGGGCAATTACCAGTGCCGTCAGCCAGAGCCACTTCAGCCCGGTTCCCTGGGCATTTCCCGGATCAGGCATAATGTCTGACTTCACCCTTTCCAGCCACATTTTCTACGCAGCGACCGCACAGTTCAGGATGCTCAGCATTTGTGCCCACATCTTCACGGTGATGCCAGCAACGGACGCATTTAGGGTGTTCCGAGGCTTTGACCAGCAATGCCAAGCCACTGACATCTTCTGCATCTATAGCATCAGACGGCTTATCGGCCAGTTTATGCAGTCGGGCATAGGAAGTGATCAGGACAAAACGCAGTTCATCTTGCAGTTTTTCCAGGGTTGCCAGCAGTTCATCATCACAATACAGATCCACTTCGGCATCCAGAGAAGAACCAATGGTTTTATCCACCCGCAGTTTTTCCATTTCCTTACTGCAGGCTACCCGTACGGCCAGTACTTTTTGCCAGAAGGCATCGTCCATTTCATCCTGAATTTCAGGCGGAAAGGCATACCAGCTTTCAAAAAATACCGATTCATCCCGTTCACCAGGGATAAAGCCCCAGAGCTCTTCTGCGGTAAAGCTGAGGATGGGCGCAATCCAGCGGGTCATGGCTTCTACAATATGGTACAGCGCCGTCTGTGCGGAACGCCGGGCAATACTGTCTGGCTGGGTTGTGTACTGACGGTCTTTAATCACATCCAGGTAAAAAGCCCCCAGATCCATGGCGCAGAAGTTATGCACTTTCTGGTACACCTGGTGGAAATCATACTGCTCATAAGCACCAATAATTTCCTGCTGCAAAAATTCAGCCTTGACCACAATCCAGCGATCCAGCGGCAGCATTTGCTCAACATTCAGGCAGTTTTGCGCCGGATCAAAGCCGTCCATATTAGCCAGCATAAAACGGGCGGTATTACGGATACGGCGATAGGCATCAACGGTACGTTTTAAAATCTCATCAGAAACACTGACTTCCCCGGTATAGTCAGTAGAAGATACCCATAAGCGCAGAATATCTGCACCCAGGGTTTTCATGATTTTCTGCGGTGCTACTACATTGCCTTTGGACTTGGACATTTTCTTGCCCTGAGCATCTACCACAAAGCCATGAGTCAGTACTTCCTTATAAGGCGCTACATCATTGACCGCTACGGAACTGAGTAATGACGACTGGAACCAGCCGCGATGCTGATCCGAGCCTTCCAGATACAGATCCGCCGGGAACTGCAGTTCTTCCCGTTGTTTAATCACACAGGCATGGGTAACACCGGAGTCAAACCAGACATCCAGGGTGTCGCTTACTTTGGTGTAGTTCTGTGCATCATCACCCAGTAATTCTGCGGGTTCCAGTTCAAACCAGGCATCAATGCCTTCCTGTTCTACTTTTTGCACCACTTTTTCAATTAATGCCGGAGCATCCGGATGCAGTTCCTGGGTTTCATTATGCACAAACAGGGCAATGGGTACGCCCCAGGTACGCTGCCGGGAAATACACCAGTCGGGCCGGTTTTCCAGCATGCCCTCTATACGTGCCTGTCCCCACTCAGGTAGCCAGGTGGTGTGTTTAACCGCATCCAGAGCCAGCTTGCGCAGACCGTTTTGATCCATACTGATAAACCACTGCGGAGTAGCCCGGAAAATAATCGGGGTCTTATGCCGCCAGCAGTGGGGATAGCTGTGGAAGAGGTCTTCCTGATGCAGTAACGCGCCTTTTTCTTTGAGCACGTCCAGTACCAGAGGGTTGGCCTTGAATACATGCTGGCCTTCAAATAATGGTGTACCGCTGACAAAACAGCCATTAGGCCCCACCGGATTATCCACTTCCAGGTTATACTTCATACCTACGATATAGTCTTCCTGACCATGCACCGGAGCGGTATGCACCGCGCCCGTACCGGAATCAGCCGTCACATGATCGCCCAGAATCACAGGCACCTGACGGTCATAGAAAGGATGCTGCAACAACTGGTTTTCCAGCTGATAACCCTTACAGCGTCCTACCACTTCTGACTGTTCTACCCCGTATCGCTGCAGTGCTGATTGATACAGATCTTCCGCCAGGATCAGCAGTTCTGAACCGGTATCCACCAGCACATAATCAAAATCCGGGTGCAGGGCAACCGCCTGATTGGCTGGTAAAGTCCAGGGGGTAGTGGTCCAGATCACGGCATTAAGTGGTTTATCCGAATCATCACTGGCATTAAAGACAGCCAGTACCGCCGGTTTATCCACAGCCGTAAAGCGCACATCAATGGCCGGAGATGTTTTATCTTCATATTCTACTTCGGCTTCGGCCAGGGCAGACCCGCAGTCTGTACACCAGTGTACCGGCTTGGAGCCTTTATGCAGATGACCCTTATCAATAATTTTACCCAGGGTGCGGATAATATTGGCTTCAAAGTCATAGTTCATGGTGAGATAGGGATTGTCCCAGTCACCCATAACACCCAGACGTTTAAAATCGGCTTTCTGTCCGGCCACCTGTTTGGCGGCATATTCGCGACAGCCGTTACGGAAGGTTTTTTCATCCACCTTGACACCGGCCTTGCCCAGTTTTTTCTCAACATTCAGTTCAATCGGCAGACCATGGCAGTCCCAGCCGGGGATATAAGGCGCATCATAACCGCTCAGGGTCTGGGACTTGATAATAATATCTTTAAGGATCTTGTTTACCGCATGGCCGATATGAATATCGCCATTGGCATAGGGAGGGCCGTCATGCAGAATAAATTTAGGCCGGCCAGCGGCTTTAGCACGCAGTTTCTGGTAAATACCGCTGTCTTCCCATTGCTTAAGCATATTGGGCTCACGCTGAGCCAGGTTAGCCTTCATGGCAAATTTGGTTTTGGGTAAATTCAAAGTATCTTTATAGATATTTTGCTTGCTCACAATTGTCTCGCTTTTATTTCGGGATTATTCAGAAGCAAAATAATTTTTTGCTTCAACCACATCATTTAAAATCTGCTGTTTAAGCATTTCAAATGAATCAAATTTCATTTCTTCGCGGATTTTATGCAGAAAATCCACATGCACCAGCTTGCCGTATAAATCCCCTTCAAAATCAAACAGGTGGACTTCGAGCAGGCCTTTTTTGCCATCTACAGTAGGCCGATAACCGATATTGGCAATGCCGTTAATGCCCTGCCTACCGACTTTACCTTTGTGGCCATCACCTTCAATCAGAGTTTTACAAAGCCCCAGCTCCTGTCCCCAGAGCCGTACCGCAAACACTCCGGACACCGCCGGTGTTGCACGGTGTAAAGGCACATTGGCCGTTGGAAAACCTATAGTCCGGCCACGTTTATCACCATGCTGTATATGACCTGACATCCAGTAAGGCCGTTTTAATAAAGCCCGGGTCAGTTCCAGATCACCGGCTTCAAGGGCCTGACGAACCCGGGTACTGCTGACCCGCTCACCAAACATGCTAAAGGTCGGAGTGTTTTCCACCTCAAAACCAGATTGTCTGCCGCTGTTAACCAGCGTATCAAAATTACCAGTGCGGTCTTTGCCAAACTGAAAATCATCGCCTACCAGAAGATATTTAATCCCCAGTTGTGCCACCAGGATCTGCTCAACAAAATCATCCGCCGTGATTTGAGCAAAAGCGTGGTTAAAATGAATCACCAGCAGCCTGTCAATACCACAGTCAGCAATCAGCTCAGCCTTATCCCGAAAGCGGGTCAGGCGAGCAGGTGATTGTTCCGGGGCAAAAAATTCCTGCGGCTGCGGCTCAAAGGTAATGACCAGAGAAGGTAAATTAAAAACCCGGGCTTTTTCCTGCAACTGTGTCAGTATATGCTGATGCCCGCTATGCACGCCGTCAAAATTACCGATAGTCGCTACACAGCCGCGTTTGAAGCGGGTTAAATTATGTAAACCGCGGATTATCTCCATTTACCGTCCTGATTATCGCTTCAGCCTGATCAAACCTAATATTTTACAACAAGGAGAATATTTAACCTAGAGAAAATACCAGTATTCTGTTTTCAGCTCTGTGGCATTTCAGGGCATGAGAACATGCTTCTCTTTTTTAAAAAAAATTAACATCAAATTGAACATTTGTTGTTTTATGTATATTCTCTTAATATCGGTAAGGAGAAAAGAATAATGAGATTATCAATTGAAATTACCCCGGAACAACATAAACGCCTGAAAGCAGCGGCTGCTCTTAAGGGTGAAAGTATTAAAGATTATGTTTTAAAAAGGACTTTACCTGATCTGACGGAGCAAGCATCATTACAGGAACTGGAACAGTTTCTGGCGCCAAGAATTACAGCAGAGAAAGAAGGCAGATTATCATCAAAAACAGTTGATGATATTTTTGATGATATATTAAAAGAACTAAAGTTTAGAGTTTCAGCTCCCCCAAAAA
>JBHNNM010000201.1:0-4956 GCA_048563625.1 Gammaproteobacteria bacterium
GAATAGAAACTGGCAATGTTAGTATTGGCTTAATAAGAAAAAGAGCCTAAGGGATTCGGGATACCGAATATTTTAAACTAAAAATCAGGCAAACCTCCATTCCTGATGAGCAGAGCATGTTCTATTTTGGACAAAATCTCACTCATTAAAGCGGAGAACAACCGATTAAATTAGGGTTAATTTAAGGTGATTACTAAAAACTATGAAATATATTCAATTTATCCTACTATTTTATTAAATTTATTTAAAGTTTATAAAATAAGCCTTACACTTAGGAGATCATTTTTTATAGAACGCCTTATTCTATCTTTACACAGCACTGAGCAAGTACAGAAAAAGTATCAGTTAAAGATGTCAGAACTAAGGTTATTTGTTAAAGGAAATCCCAATTATGGCCAATAGCCACCTGTTTACCTCTGAGTCTGTTTCTGAAGGCCATCCTGATAAAGTCGCCGATCAAATTTCAGATGCCGTACTGGATGCCATCTTAAGCAAAGATGCTAAGGCCCGTGTTGCCTGTGAAACCATGATTAATACCGGTATAGTGATCCTTTCCGGTGAGATTACCACCTCTTCCTATGTGGACATGCAGTCCATTGTCCGTGAGACCATTAAGGAAATCGGTTATAACCATTCCGATATGGGTTTTGACTATAAATCCTGCGCAGTACTGACTTCTATTGACAAGCAGTCTGCTGATATTGCCATGGGTGTGGATGAATCAGACGATCACGAGCAGGGTGCCGGTGACCAGGGGCTTATGTTCGGCTATGCTAGTAATGAAACTGAGGTTTTAATGCCGGCAGCGATTACTTATGCACATCAGCTGGTTAAACGTCAGGCCCATGTCAGAAAAAGCGGCCTGCTGGACTGGCTGCGACCCGATGCCAAGAGCCAGGTTACTTTCCGTTATGAAAATGGCCAGCCGCTAGGGATTGACGCTGTGGTGCTGTCCACCCAGCATTCTGATGATATCAGTACTAATACTCTGCGCGAAGCGGTTATGGATGAAATTATTAAACCGGTACTACCGGAAAAATGGCTGGATAAAGACACCAAATATCATATAAACCCAACCGGTCGTTTTGTTATCGGCGGTCCTGTGGGCGACTGCGGTCTGACGGGCCGTAAAATTATTGTGGATACCTACGGCGGTATGGCTCGTCATGGCGGCGGCGCCTTCTCCGGCAAGGATCCTTCCAAAGTTGACCGTAGTGCGGCTTATGCTGGACGCTATGTAGCCAAAAACATTGTTGCTGCCGGTCTGGCGGATCGCTGTGAAATTCAGGTATCCTATGCTATTGGGGTTTCTCAGCCTACCTCTATTTCAGTAGAAACTTTTGGTACCGGCAAAGTGGATGATAGCCGTCTGGTGGAATTAATTAATAAGCATTTTGATTTACGGGCCGGGGGTCTGGTTAAAATGCTGAACTTATTGCGTCCCATTTATCGTGCCACTGCAGCCTATGGGCATTTTGGCCGTGAAGAGCCTCAGTTTAGCTGGGAGCTGACGGATAAGGCGGCGGCATTAAGAGATTCGGCGGGTTTGTAACATGAGGCTATAAACAGGGCCGTATTCTCGAGCCGTAGAGCTTTACTGAAGACGGCGTGAACCCATCCATGGGGGCTTTTCGGCAGCTTCCCTGCTGCCGAAACTTCAGTAAAGCTCTACGGCCCGAGAATACTACGAGTTTACATTTTCGGATAAATTTATATTAAGTAACTTTTAACTGTAACATTAAAAATAGTTACAAACTTATTTCAGGATAAAAGGTAGAACATGTCAGATTATAAAGTAGCAGATATCAGTCTTGCTGACTGGGGAAGAAAAGAAGTTTTGATTGCAGAACAGGAAATGCCCGGATTGATGGCGCTGCGTGAAGAGTATGGGGAATTAAAGCCGCTTAAAGGTGCCCGTATTGCAGGTTGTCTGCATATGACCATTCAGACAGCAGTATTAATGGAAACTTTAACGACTCTGGGGGCTGAGGTTCGCTGGTCTTCCTGTAATATTTTCTCTACTCAGGATCATGCAGCGGCAGCTATGGCAGCAGCGGGAATTCCTACGTTTGCTTGGAAGGGTGAAACGGAAGAGGAATTTATCTGGTGTATTGAACAGAGTATTCACGGCCCTGACGGCTGGACACCTAATATGATTCTGGATGACGGCGGCGATCTGACCCAGATTATTCATGATGATCATCCTGAGCTGCTTAAGGACATTAAAGGGCTGTCAGAAGAAACCACTACCGGTGTTCACCGTTTATATGAAATGGCGGAAAAAGGTGAGTTAAAAGTGCCTGCCTTTAATGTCAATGATTCGGTGACCAAGTCAAAATTTGATAATCTGTACGGCTGTCGTGAATCTCTGATTGACGGCATTAAGCGTGCTACTGACGTGATGATTGCCGGTAAAATTACTGTAGTCTGTGGTTATGGTGATGTGGGTAAAGGCTGTGCTCAGGCTTTCCGTGGTATGGGTGCCACAGTCTGGGTAACTGAAATTGATCCTATCTGTGCTCTGCAGGCAGCTATGGAAGGTTATCGGGTTGTTACCATGGAAGATGCTGCAGATAAAGGGGACATCTTTGTAACCACTACCGGTAATATCGACATTATTACCCATGATCATATGCTGGCCATGAAGAATGAATCCATTGTCTGTAATATCGGTCATTTTGATTCTGAAATTCAGGTTGAAGCATTACGTCAGTATGAATGGGAAAACATTAAGCCTCAGGTGGATCATGTTATTTTCCCTGACGGTAAGCGAATTATCCTGCTGGCAGAAGGCCGTCTGGTCAATCTGGGCTGTGCAACGGGCCACCCCAGTTTTGTGATGTCTGCTTCTTTTACTAACCAGGTTCTGGCACAGATTGAATTATGGCAGCACGGCGAAGACTATGATAACCAGGTCTATGTCCTGCCCAAGAAGCTGGATGAAAAGGTCGCCCATCTGCACCTGCTTAAAATTGGTGCTAACCTGACTCTGCTGAGCAAGGAACAGGCCGATTATATTCGTGTACCTCAGGAAGGTCCTTATAAGCCTGAACACTATCGTTATTAAACGGCGTTACTGACAACTCATGATGAAATCACAACAACAACAATACCCGCAGCCGATCAGCTTTGAGTTTTTTCCCACCAAGACTGAAGAAGGTGCTAGGAAACTGGCCCAGGTGCGCGATGAACTCAGTATTTTAAATCCCCTGTATTATTCCGTCACCTATGGTGCCGGAGGCAGTACTCAGGAAGGAACCATAAAAACAGTAATGAGCATCCAGGATCCCGGTTATTCTGCCGCACCTCATCTGTCCTGTATCGGTGCAACCCGGGACGCTCTGGCGGATCTGCTTAATACCTTTATCAATATGGGGATTAAGCGTATTGTCGCTCTGCGCGGAGACCTGTCTTCCGGACATCGTGATATTGGTGAGTTTCGTTATGCCAATGAACTGGTTGAATTTATCCGAGCAGAAACTGGCAACCATTTTCATATTGAAGTAGCGGCTTATCCCGAGGTGCATCCCCAGGCTAAAAATGCCCAGAGCGACCTGCAGCATTTTATCACTAAAATGAATGCCGGTGCCAATAGTGCCATCACCCAGTATTTTTTCAATATGGATGCCTATCTGTATTTTGTTGACAGCTGTGAAAAAGCCGGGCTGGATAAACCCATTGTACCAGGTATTATGCCAATCACCAACTATACCCGCCTGGCCGGATTTTCGGATATGTGCGGCGCTGAAATTCCGCGCTGGTTGTCCCGACGTCTGGAAAGTTACGGGGATGATATAGAGTCCATCAAATCACTGGGTCTGGATGTTGTAAGCCGTTTATGTGAACAGTTATTAGCAGCCGGTGCACCCGGACTGCACTTTTATACTCTGAACCAGAGTCAGACAACTTTGCAGATTTGTGAGAACCTGGGGCTTAAACCTGAATAAATCAGGTTAAAAAATAAGTTTCAGTCCAACCGCAATGGTAATGACTTCAAACACCCGTTTAATCCAGCGGTTACCCGCAACAATGGCCAGGTGGGCACCGGTAAAACCGCCCAGCAGAGAACCCAGCAGTAAGGCAGGCAGCCAGTTCCACTGGATCTGACTGAGCAGACCAATGGAAACAGCGCCTGTACCATTCCAGAATACCCCGACCAGTACCAAGGTATAGGCCACAGCCGATTTATAATCCAGCCCGAACCAGCCGACCAGCCACATGGTTACAAACAGACCAGTACCTGAGGTCAGTGAGCCATTTAAAATACCTATCAGGCACAGTCCCAGCCCACCGATGATCATACCTTTTCTGGAACGGTTACTGGCTTTTAAGGTCAGCCCCATAGCCGGCTTAAGCCATGAATAAACCCCCAGCGATATAGTCAGAACACCCAAAGCTACTCTGGCGGTCATTTCCGGAACCTGAACAATAATAAAACCACCGGCTATCACCCCGGGTACCCCACAGAGCAGAATAAACAGAGCAAACTTTTTGTCCATGGTTTTAGAACATAAATGACGGATAGTGGCGCCCACCCCAAGGGCGACACTGGCCACTTTATGGGTAGCCAGGGCAGTACTGAACATGAGTCCCAGAAAGATCAGTAAGGGCAGCTGTATCAGGCCGGCGCCACCACCGGCAAAAGCAGAAAAGGTATTAGCGATATAGGAAACAACAAATAAGAGAATTTGCTCTCTAATTGGCATATTAGATACTTTTATTCATGGCTTTTAATATATTATTCTTTTTTATTATCTATACTTCTGTTATAAACTATTTAGCACCAAGCTTAACATTATGGATTATGGACCAGCCAGTTTTTTATTATATATGCAATTACTAAAACTACATAAAATTATTTTATTTTATTCTAAATCACTTTCTTCAGGCTTTACGGGATTCAATAAGAAATTACTGATTATTGTCAGCATACTGATAATGTCTTCGCCTACACTA
>JBHNNM010000202.1:0-4953 GCA_048563625.1 Gammaproteobacteria bacterium
AATTACCATAAATATTTTAATTGATGGTCAATCTACATAGACAACTTGCCTGATAGCCATTGTTCTTGATAGTAATCCAAAAAACTATGACCGATTTATGATTTCCAGAAAAATGGCGGGTGCCTATAAATTACCGCTGATTATCTCCATCTTTATCAGTATTCTGTTGTTGCTGATAGTTTACTCCCGTTCTCTTATTGATATTGATAACCGCTATCAGCGTGTTGCTGAAACCATGCGGGAAAATACCCGTAAATTAATTGTTGAAAAACACAATGCTATGTTGCTGATTGCCCTGGCCATTGGAGATAATCCACGTATCAAACAGGCATTGCAGCAGCGCAGGCCGGAGAGTCTGAATTTACAGAGGCTGGTGCAGAAATTTGCCCGCTATACTTCCCTGAAGAACCTCTGGTTTCAGGTAATCGATAAGCAGGGTAACAGTTTTCATCGCAGCTGGACAGATAAAACAGGAGGCAATCTGCTTAAAGCCCGTCTGGATATTGCAGATATGCTGAAATACCCGGAAATTAAGCGTACTATCAGTACCGGTAAATACAATCTTACCTTTAAGGTGATGATCCCGGTTTATGAAAACTAGGAATTTATCGGTATTGTAGAAGTTATCTCCAGTTTTGATTCCATTGCTACAGAGCTGGAGCGACAGGGTATAGAACCGGTATTTCTAATTGACCGTCATTACCGAGCACAGTTAAGCCGGGCTGATAGTAAACGTTTTATTCATGATTATTATGTGGCGAACAGCAATGCTAAACAACTCTACATTAAGCTTATTGACCAGAACAGTATAGACAAATATATTGAACTGGGTAATAAAATGCTGCTGGATAAAAAAGATCAACTGCTGATCAGCGAATACTTATTGCCGGATTTACAAAAACAGCCCATGGGATATTTTATTCTCTTTAAACCTCTGGGTGATATTGATTTAAGTGATATTTACGCTCAGCGCAACCTGTATTTTTTCTATATTCTTCTGCTGACTGTTTTTGTCTATGTTCTGGTGCGTTATATAGCCAACCTGCATTTAACGCAGAAAATTTCTGAGCTGAATTATGAGCTGGAAAACAAGGTCAGTAAAAAGAATCAGGAATTGATGCATCAGGGCCGTTTTTTGCAAAGCGTGCTGGATGGTGTGTCCGATTCGGTTATGGTAATAGATAAAGACTTTAATGTTACCATGATGAATCAGGTTGCAAAAAAAATTACCGGTATAACAATGGATGATTATCAGCACCTGAAATGCTATAAAGTTTCACATCACCTGGATGTACCCTGTGAGCAGAAAAATGAGGCCTGTCCTCATGCTGAAGTATTTGCAACCGGTCAAATAGTTAAGGTTGTGCATGATCATATTTCTAATGATGGTAAGTCACATTTTATCGAAGTAACAGCGACACCGCTGCTGGATGCAGACGGAAATGTAGAGGCTATTATTGAACTTGGTCATGATGTGACCAAGCATGTATTAATCCGTAAACAGCTGCAGCAGCAGAAAAGCAAACTGGACAAGCAGGCACATCATGATGCTTTAACCGGCCGCCTAACCGGATCCTGCTTATGGATCGTCTCAAGCAGGCCATTAAGCAGGCTCAAAGAGAACAGTCCAAAGTAGCCATTCTGTTTATCGATCTGGATCGCTTTAAGGAGATTAATGATGGCCTGGGTCATAACGTTGGTGATGAAGTGCTGAAAGAAATTGCCGGACGTCTTAAAGCCGCCATTCGCAATATTGATACCGTGGCCCGTCTGGGTGGGGATGAATTTATTATTATTTTATCCAGTATCGCCCGGGTGTCCGGAGTTATTGATGTGGCACAGAAACTGGTTGATGTGCTGGCGCAGGCTGTTAAATATCAGGACCATGAGCTGTACCTGGCCGCCAGTATCGGTATCAGCCTGTATCCCGATGATGTTGAGCCGGGAGAAGATGAAACCGACACCATGATCCGCAATGCTGATTCCGCCATGTATCAGGCCAAAGGAACAGGCGGTAATAACTACCAGTTTTACACCAGTGATATGACCGAACAAGCCTTTGAACGAATTCTGATGGAGAAGAATTTACGCCGGGCCATTGAAAATGACGAATTTACGGTTTATTACCAGCCGCAATACAATAGCCGCACCCATCAGTTTGTGGGTATGGAAGCTCTGCTGCGCTGGCAGCATCCGGAAATGGGTCTGGTATCGCCCAACAAGTTTATCCCGGTTGCAGAGGAAAACGGTCTGATTGTGCAAATCGGCTGGATGGTGATTGAAAAAGTGATCCGTCAGATGCTGGTGTGGAGTAAAAAAGGTTTTTGTAGTGGGCATTTATCTATTAACCTGTCCGTTAAACAGATCCAGGACAAAAATTTCCTGGCCAGAATAATGACGGGTCTGAAACAATATCAGTATAATCCACAGTATATACAGTTTGAAATTACTGAAAGCTATATTATGACCAATCCTGAGCAGGCTATTGATACCCTGCAGCAGCTTAAGGATATGGGGTTTACCATTTCAATTGATGATTTTGGTACCGGTTATTCTTCCCTGTCTTATTTGAAACGACTGCCCATTGATGAACTGAAAATCGATCAGTCCTTTGTGCGTGATATTCCTGGAGATGAAGATGATGAAGCCATTGTCCGCTCCATTATTTCGCTCTCTAAAAGCCATGAACCTGGAGGTTATAGCCGAAGGCGTAGAAACCGAAGAACAGCAGGCTTTTCTGCTGGCCGAACAATGCGAAAATATACAGGGTTACCTGAGATCCATAAACCCATGACGGCAGAGGCCATGACAGCGATATTACAACAACGTAAAGATGCCCAGGAACAGGCTTAGTCTAAAGCCGTAATAAGTGCCGGGATGAAAAAAATCTGTAATTCAGGTACACTATGTCCTCTTTTCATCCAGCCACTTTTTATCTGACTATAAAGAATTAATTATGAGTAATGCCCCAGCCCTGCGTAAAACCAAAATTGTTGCTACCATTGGTCCTGCCAGTGATTCTCCCGAAATACTGAAACAGATGATTAACGCGGGTATGAATGTTGCCCGCCTGAATATGTCCTTTGGTGTGGATGAAACACAGCAGAAGCGGCTGGAAATGATACGCCGGGTAGCCCGGGAAATGGGTCAGCATATTGCCATTATGGCAGACACCAAGGGTATCGAAATCCGCACGGGAAAACTGGCCGGTTCTAGCGTTGAATTAACCGCCGGTGAAAATTTTATTCTGTACTCCTATGCCAGAGAGGGTAGTGAGCAGGGTGTATCGGTTAACTACAATAATCTGCACAATGAAGTTAAGGAAGGCACTCATATTCTGCTTAATGACGGTGCCATTGAACTGGCGGTGACCAAAATTGAACAGACTCATGGCGGTGAAGTGCATTGTCAGGTCATTCATGGCGGCCTGCTCAGAGAAAATAAAAGCGTCAACTTGCCGGAAACCCAGCTGGAAATGAGCGCGGTCAGCCCGGAAAACCAGAAAGAGATTCTAAAAGAACTCAGTTTTGCTGCTGAAAATAATGTGGAATATATCGCCGCTTCTTTTGTTCAGACTGCCGATGATGTTATAAAAATACGCTCCATTCTGGAAGATAAAGGCGTCAGTATTCCGGTTATTGCCAAGATAGAAAACAAGGCCGGTATAGAAAATCTGAGTGCTATTGTAGCGCTGGCAGACGGTACAATGGTGGCCCGTGGTGACCTGGGTGTGGAATTACCCCTGGCCGATGTACCCGGCATGCAGAAGCGAATTATTCAGTCCACAGTAACCAGCGGAAAACCGGTTATTGTAGCCACTGAAATGCTGGCCTCTATGGAAAATAATCCCAAGCCCACCCGTGCAGAAGCCAGTGATGTGGCCAATGCCATTCTTGACGGCAGCTCCGCTATTATGCTCTCCGGAGAAACCGCCATGGGTCGATACCCGGTAGAAGCCGTTAAAATGATGGCCCTGCTGGCAGAGCGTGCCGAGGCATCGCTGGCGGAGTTCGGCTACCTGCAGAGTATCCGTCCTCATAATAGTAATGTGGTGACCGAAGCCGTCAGTCAGGCAGCCATCACCATGGCCAACCATTTAAAAGCCGCTGCCATTATCAGCCTGACCGAATCGGGCTTTACCTCCAGGCAAATTTCCAAATACCGCCCTGAATCCTTAATTCTTGCGGTAACCTGTACCGAATCCGTTGTCCTGCGCTCAGCCATGAACTGGGGCGTGTATTGCATTTTGTATAAGGAAGGCGGCAATAACAACGAAAAACTGGATTATGCCCTGGAAGAAGGCAAGCGCTGCGGCTTTATCAAGTCCAAGGACATTATTGTCGTCACAGCCGGCCCGGGACAGGAAGCCGGCGGTACTAATATGGTACGGGTTTTAACAGTACCATAAGACTATTGAATAATCTTTTATTGAAAACAGCACCTGAATATTCAGGTGCTGTTTTTTTCAATTAACTGACCATCGACAAATTTATGCAGTACACTTGAAACCAGTGTCTGATAAGGGATACCTTCCTTTAAAGCTCTTGCCTGTAGTGAACGCAAGTCTCTTGATGAAAGACGTATATTAATACGGGCATCTTTTTTAAATGAGGCATCTGCAATAGCCTTGTGTTGCTCAATCAGCTTTTTTTTGTCTTTAGATATTTTGAGTGTGCTGTTATCAAAAGCATCAAGTATTTCCTGTTCTTCAGCGTCCAGTTTACTCATTAGAACCACCTTTATATTGTCTGGTTGCTTTGCGACTTGAAATAATAGTTTTAAGAAATATTTCCTCATTGTTTTCAATGTAGGGAACCAGATAAATATAATCTTCTACCGCTACAACAGAAATTTTCTGGTTAGGGTAACGTTTCTGGTTTGGATGATCATAGATATCAAGTTCATTACCAAGTTGTATATTCAATATTATTTCTTCAAAAGAAAGGTTGTTCT
>JBHNNM010000203.1:0-4946 GCA_048563625.1 Gammaproteobacteria bacterium
TTATAATATAATTCCATGCGATTGCATTCGACCCTGGGGTACCAGCCCCCTCTTGCATATGAAAAAGAACATTGCCGCACGGCGGCTTAATAAAAAAGTGTCCGTTTTTACTTGACCACTACACTTTCCCCTGGACAGGAAAGCAGCGCTGCCCCTCAAGAGCCTATGCCCGGTGAGAACCTGGAAGACTATCTGGCCAGAATCGAAAAAGACATTCTGCTCCAGGCGCTGGAAAAAGTCGGCGGAAACAAGACCTCCGCCGCCAGCCTGCTGGACATCAGCTTCCGTTCGCTCCATTACCGCCTGGGCAAGCTGAGCATCGCAGGCAAGAACGACGATAAGACGATAAATAGCTCCAGCGTATCGATTTAATCATATCCGCATGTCGGACTTCAGTCCGACATTGCTCTGCTGTGGCCACTGTTTATTGGGCTGAAGCTCGACCTACATCAGAGCAAAAATGCTTTTCCACATCAAAAATCCATATTGATGCCCAGATTGATGAACTGGTGATCGTTGTCATTCTCACCGCCTCTCAGGGAATAGTTGATCCCCAGAGCCACCCCCTTGCTCATATTCCGGCTGTATCCCAGATCCAGTTTCCAGTAATAATCCGGGCCCTTGATGTCATATAGCTTGAAGTGGCTGCCCGACAGGCTGTTGAGGCCTGCTGTGACACTGCGGCTATCGCTCTGCAGATCGGATTCATAGGACAGAGCGCCATGCAGACTTCCTCCCCCTAAGCTGTAGTCGGCAAACACGCCGCCTTCGAGCAACAGAGAATCACGATCCTGGGATGCAAAATTCATGGAAGTGGAACGTACGCCCCGCTCCCGGTAGCCATCCACATCCACAGTCTGGTAGTTGACGCTGACAAAGGGACCGGCCTGCAAACCACCCGTTTCAAGCAGCGTGGCTCCCGCTAGGACCTTGATGGCCCAAGCGTCCGCATTGGTACTGCCTTGTTCCAGGCGTGTGGTGTTGCCTAGGGCTATCACCCGTTCGATACTGTCCAGACTAAAATTCAGACCAAAGCTGACAATGGCATTGGCAAAATAGTTGCCCCGGCGGTAGTCGACAAAAGCAGACAACAGGGCACTCTTGGCTTCGAAGCTTCCCATGTCCCGGGCAAAATCCACATCACTGTACGCCCCTTCCAGCGCACCGCCAAATACCCAGTACGGGTTCATGCGCCAGGCGGCTCCAACCATCAAGCTGGCATCATCTGCTCTGGCATCCAAAGCTTGGCCTGCCTGAAGATCCTGTCCGCCCATGGGGCCATTGGCAAAGAACGACCAGCCGTCCCCAAAGCCCATGGCGATCTGCGCCTGCAACTGCTGCTGGCTGCTGCGCACCTGGCCAAGAACCACCTCGGGCAAGTTGGCCACCAACGCCGGTGCAGTCACCACGGAAATGGCGTAATCAGCAATAATCTGGTGGGCAATGGCAGTAGGATGCACCGCATCCGCAAAGAAGAACAGGTCAATCGCCCTGGGATCCACCAGGGTGTCGGCAGTACACTGCAGGCTGTAGGGCGTGGTGCAGGCCGTACCGGTTACATTGATCAATCCGAAAGACCCCGGATTCGCCATAGCCTCGCCAAACAAGGTATGAATATCCAGGCTGATAATATTAGCGTGGCTGCCATTGATGCCTGCCTGCAAAGCGGCATTGAAAACATAAGACAGTCCTGAGCCCAGCGCCACGTTCTGCAGGTAAACAGGTGTCAGGCTCCCGGCCGGCATCCCCAGAACCGCCTCTGCTGCCGCCAGGGCATTGGCCTGCACTGTGGCTGGATCCGCGGCCCCCATAGCCAGTACTGTGGCAGCCGCCATCAGGGCATCCCCGGCCGCAGGATTGCCGACTCCGGCGTGCTGTACTGCGTCCAGCAGCATGGCGGGGGTAGCACCTATGTCGGGAAGATTGGGCACCAGAATATAGCGTGCGCCAGCATCAGAAAGGCTATTGACCAGTCCCAGCAAATCCTGGGCACTGACGCCCATGTTCAGCGCCGCTTCCCCCGGGGGCAGACCCACGCCAACCAGACCCATGTTGAAAAACACATCGTTGGCGCCACCCCAGATACTGTACAGGGTGTTACGTTCTGCCTTTTTGTGATCCTGAAGATAAAAGTCGACCTGCTGGGAAATAGGCAGAGCGTTCTGGGGTGAGGGCGTCTGCCCCACGCCAAAAGGCATCGTCACCTGTGCACCGCCCTGGGCATAGTTGGTGCCTGAGTTGTCCGTATTATTGGCCAGGGCCTCCCGATTAAAAAAATCCGCCAATTGCTCCGCCCAGACCCTAGCCTGGCTGGTGGTGAACTTGGCATCTCCCATGGCATCCGGGTTGCCTTTGAAGGCGCCGCTGTCCGTAAGGCTGTCTCCAAAGAAGTAGGTATCGGAAAATTCCAGAGCCTGAAGGCTCCCAGTGCCCAATGCCAGAGCCAGAGCCATTCCTGCCGCCAGCACGCTCTTCCTGTAGTTTTTCATGTCAACCCCTGTTTTGGTTTATGCTTGTCTGCCTAGTTTGGGCAAATTATTAACCCGACAACCAAATATATCGCCCTCAGCCGCTCTGTCTGCGCAGGTGGTCTTTCCTTGTAATATCAATTTTCAAACAAGGCGCATATCATCGGTGTGGCCTTCAATGATGCAGGTCAGGCACGGAAGCTTTGCGGCTTTTGACAAGGGCTTGCCATTGCCTGCAAGCCGCCCCCTGTTTGAAGCACTGAGGGTGACATATTTGGTCGCAGGAGGAATATAAACTCTAAGCCATTCCCGGAGGAAAAGCAACAATGAGCATACACGCACTGGACTACCACACCACGGGCACCGACTGCTGGCGCCTGGACACGGGGGCCAGCAATAAGATTCCTGCCCTACTCGGCACGCTGCGCGAGCTGGGTTTCGCCGCACCCCAGCTACGCTGGATACTGCCTACCCCAGTACACCTAGATCATGCCGGCAGAGCAGGGCGTCATAGCTGTGTATGGCGAAGCTTTCTATTCCCGCGCCTTCGGCAATATCATACCTGCGCCTGAAAAACACTGCCATGCGCTACAGGATGGCGATCATCTGTCCCTTGCGGAAGCACTAATGAAAAAGGCGTTATCATGGCTTAGGAGTCACAACCCGGACTTTGATCCGGCGCTTGCCAAGCGCCTGCTAACGGACGATATCAAGATCAACAGCCAAGGGCTGTAAATATGGCTTTCGAGAAGAGAAAAATAACGCAGCACCTTAAACTGGCAGGATGGCGGCGGGCCGCTGCTTAGCTGATCGCGCAAATCAGGCCGTGCCCAGGCCTCATCCACGTCCAGCCGCTAGCCGGGGTTCAGATTCTGACGCCATAATAGCCAGCCCACAAGACATGGCTGCTGCTCCAATTCGGGCAACGCGTCATCTTCTCGGTCCAGAGCTGCCCAGAGCAGCGGGATATTCCACTCGAACGCCGCCATTTCCGCCACCTGGGAATAGCCGGCATAGGGTTCTTGTTCACGCAGAAAATCCACCATGTGCCTGCCAAACAGGTGGATGGATGAAAAAGTAGATGGATGGTGGCGAATGTAATCCAAGCACAACTGATAGAATTGCTCATCCCTGATCATGGCCCACAGGCAGGGAAAATCCACGCCCAGACTCTCCGCCATGCGGGCACGATAGGTTCCTGCGTAGAGATCCATGCACTCTTTGAGGTCGGCCTTGTCATCCTCGGCCACGGTCCCGTGAACTGTAGTATCAGCGCCCGTGAGATAGTTGCCAAAAGCATGTTGAAGCTCTTCCATGCCCTTCATGTATCCGTTCCCCAGCAAGCGCTGCCGACCTCCCGTACCCGCTGCAGTTCATCCTGCAGCTCTGCCAAGGGTGGGATATTATCATCCTCTCGTTCATGGTAGATACAGGACCTAGGAGTACACAACTCTGCGCATACAGGTCCAGAACCTCGTCCCGGATAAGCATATCATGGGTATCGATCATGATTTTTCCCGAAGCATTGGTGGTATGCCCAGCAAGATGTATCTGCTACACCCGCTCTGGAGGTACACCGCAAATATAGTCCAGGGGATCGAAACCATGGTTGATACTGCTCACATAGACATTGCTGACATCTAGGAGCAGCAGGCACCTGGCGCACCCATTCGGCAACGTGGCGCGGAATCTTCCGGATATAGGGCATGGGCAGCAGATCATTAAAATTATTCCCGCCAACACCGGTCCAGCAGAGATGATCGGATATCCATTCGGGCTGAACCCGCTCTGCCAGGGCCTTGAGCTCCCGCAGGTAGTCCAGGTTCAGGGGATCGCTGCTGCCAATGGAAAGAGACACACCATGCATGACCACGGGATAATCCTAGCGAATGCGATCCAGGTAATGCAGAGGCTTGCCCCCTTGTAACATGTAGTTCTCGGACAGGATCTCAAACCAGTCCACCGGGGATGCTCAGCCAACATGGCATCATAGTGTTCCTTGCGCAAGCCTAGGCCAAACCCCAGAAAAGGTCTGTTCATCGTTATCCCCATACAACAAAACCGGGCGTGCAGCTACAGCAGGCCTGATTTTACTCCGAATCAAAGATTCAGAATTTACTTCTTGATGGGCTCGAAGGTACCACCGACCTTGGCGCACTCGGTCTTGGTCATCTTCAGAAAACCCTTGCCTTTACAGGAATTGGCACCCATGCACTTGCCCTAGGCATCATCCACCATGGCACCCATGGACGCACCGGCCAGTATGGCTGCCACAGCGGCGGCAATGGTCATACCTTTTGCTTTTTCTACTGTTCTCATTGTGTTCCTCCTGACAGGAATTCTTGCTGTAATGGGTCTGAGCGCAAATATCGGTAAGTGCCAAATAATCCCACCTATCTCCACCCCTTAAAATCTTTCAAACTATTCCTTTTATAACTAAAGTTTAGAGTTTCAGCTCCCCCAAAAAGGAGAATCATT
>JBHNNM010000204.1:0-4935 GCA_048563625.1 Gammaproteobacteria bacterium
CATTATTCTCATAATATTCAAAATACACTTCCCGGTATTAACGATAAGGCTCCAGTACAGAACCACTACACCATTCTGATAGTGGATGATGACCCTGATTTTCAAATGAACACTACTGATGCACTGCAGGCTATCAGGCAATTGAACCTGACAATGGCAAACAGGCTATTAATGTATGTCGAACCAATCCTCCTGACCTGATTCTTCTGGATGCAGTAATGGAAGGTATGGATGGCTTTGAAACAGCCAGACAACTTCTGAAATTAAAGTCCTTAAAAAACACACCTATACTCATGGTGACAGGACTTGAAGATATTGATGCAGTCAAACAAGCTTTTGATACCGGTGTTTCCGGCTTTGTTACCAAACCTCTCAACTATATGGTACTTAAACATCATATTATGTTTAACCTGCGTGCCAGTCAGAATATAAAAATACTCAATGAAGTACATGAACAGTTAGCCAGCGCTCAAAAAATAGCCAACCTTGGTTGCTGGCGATGGGATTCAATAAAAGACACCTTTAGTGTATCTGAAAACTTTTCCCGATTATTAGGCATAAATTCAGATGCCTGCTGTCATAACCTGGGGGACTATTTAAACTTTGTACACCCGGAAGATCGCAGTTTTGTACGCAGTGTTATTACCGATGTTACTCAAAATGCACCGCTTAAACCCATTGATTATCGTCTGGTCATTAATGAGCGCCCGACCCTGGTAGTCCATCAGGAGCTGGGTACTTCACCGGACTCCCCGGATATTATACTGGGTACCATACAGGATATTACTCAGAAAAATCCAACGGAACGTCATATTCGTCAACTGGCTTATACTGATGCCCTGACAGGACTGGCCAGTCGTTCTTATTTTTACAAACACGTCGGGGATTATATTAATTCTGCCCAGCGTCGCCAGGAACGCTTTGCCATGCTGTTTCTTCGATGGTTTTAAAATATTAATGACAGCATGGGGCACGATATCGGTGACAAATTATTAATCACCATAGCCCAGCGACTTGAACGTGTTCTGCGCCATTCTGATTTTGTTGCCCGTTTAAGCGGTGATGAATTTTGCATGCTTATTGATAATGTTAATGAGCTTTACGGCGCTGCAGATGCCGCCAGACGCTGTCTGGAAGAAGTTAATCAGCCTGTACTCCTGGAAGGCAAAACCATTCGTCCTCGCTGCAGTATTGGTATTGCCCATTACCCGGATGATGGGCAGGACCTTAAATCCCTGTTAAAAGCGGCAGATAGTGCCATGTATGCCGCTAAAGCAGACGGTAAACACCGGTATGCATTTTATCAGAAAGACCTTACCCTTCTTGCTGAACACCGTTTAAAGCTGGAAGAAGAGCTACGCCAGGCCATTGAGCTTGAACAAATGGAACTGTATTACCAGCCACAGGTGCAATTATCAACGGGTAAAATTATTGGCGTTGAAGCCCTGATCCGATGGCGCCACCCTGAACACGGTCTGGTCGAACCCGCAGATTTTATCCATATTATGGAACATCTCGGTTTAATAAAAAAAATGGGAATCCGGGTATTAGAAACCGCCTGTAAACAGACTGTACAGTGGCACCAACAGGGCCTGCCGGAACTTAATGTAGCAGTAAATATTTCGCCCATTCATTTTTGTGATCCGCAATTAATTTCATCCGTAGAAAACATTCTAAAAGAGACCCAGCTAACACCGAACATGTTAAAACTTGAAATTACTGAAAGAGTTATTCAGTCACCAGAAAAAATTCTGGACATATTTATTAAACTCAGAAAAGCCGGCATTAAAATTGCCATTGACGATTTCGGTACCGGTTATTCATCCCTCGCCTCTTTAAAACAGTTACCTATCGATTGTTTGAAGATTGATAAACTGTTTATTCATGATGTAAGAGGCGATTCAACATCAGCCATACTACTTAATACCATTATCAATATGGCACACGCCCTAAATTATCAGGTGGTCGCCGAAGGGGTTGAAAATGAACATGAAGTCAGTCTGTTAAAAGAAATGGGCTGCGACATTATCCAGGGTTTCTTTTATTACCGGCCTTTACCACCGGAAGAAATAACCACACTGTTAAAAAATTAAAAATCAAAGACTTACATTATAAAAACACCGAAAATTTCATTTAAAAATTAACAATATATATGACTAATTTCTACTTAAAAGCGTTGCTTTCTCCTGTATGGCTCGGTATAATCCCTGACAATTTTACAGAAGGTCAAATATAGCCTAACAAGGCATACTTCTAAAAACCATTCTCCGCTAGGAGAAGTTATTGCGGGAATAGCTCAGTTGGTAGAGCACGACCTTGCCAAGGTCGGGGTCGCGAGTTCGAATCTCGTTTCCCGCTCCAAACACACCTGTTTGCCTAGGTGGCGAAATTGGTAGACGCAAGGGACTTAAAATCCCTCGGTAGCAATACCGTGCCGGTTCGATTCCGGCCCTGGGCACCATTTAAATCAATAACTTAGAAGACCTTCACATAACGCCAGCATTGTACTTTTAGGCCAAAAAAACACCTGTTTAGGCCAAAATTATTATTTTCCAACAAAAAGTCACTGTTCAATCCAGGCAGCTGAGCCTGGGGATTGGGAAAATACCCCCTAACTGTCTCATTGTTTATAGTGTACCGAACGCCTGCACACATTAGCTTGCCCTGGATATATGAATTAAATGACAAACAGACGCTCATTATCCTTAAGCCACTGCTTACAATCCGCATAGTCAGGAATAACTCGCGCCACCAGTTGCCAGAATTTAGGCGAATGGTCGTGCTGTTTAAGATGGCACAACTCATGAACCACCACATAATCTACGATAGGATGAGGTGCCATAATAATCTTCCAGTTAAAGTCGATATAACCTTTAGCTGAACAGCTGCCCCAGCGGGATTTAAAACTGCGGATACCTGTCGGCGGTACCTCAATACCGACAATCCCGGCATAGCGCATTACCTTGTCCCGGAGTCGTAACTCAGCATGGTGTTTATACCAACGAATTAGTGCATTACGGATAATATGCGTCTGGTCTTTGCTGTCAGGCACTGTTACAACCAGTCGCCCCTGCAATAATTTCACCGGCTAAAAAGCGCCCTGTATGACTTTCAGGCAGTAGTTTCGACCCAGATAACAAAAGGCTTCACCCGAAACATAGTCTTTATTACTGACCGGCAAGGCTTCACGTTGCAGGAGCAGCTTTTCTTTTATCCAGCGGTTTTTATCTTTAAGCAGTTTTTCAATACGCTCAACCGGTAATTGTCGAGGTACAACCACCGAAACCGCACACTCCTCCACTTTAATATCCGCCGATTTCACCCGGCTGGTGCGTATTACTTCGGCTATAAAGCCATTGGCCTGAAGGTACTCTCGTTTCATGAGTTAAATTTGGTTCTGGCCAGTTCCATAAAGCGGTCTTGCAGAACTTTAACAATAGCCGTATCACCAAAGGGCTGGTCAATAACCACCCTCTTGATGTTTTTCTTCATGCGCTTTACTTCATCCTGCTTACTGAAGAAGTCCACTATTGTGGTGGCTTCATCAAACATACTGAGCAGTTGCTGTGTGGTGCTTTTAATGGCTTCATGGGTAGCATCATCCAGAAAGTCATCTCCCTGGTGTTGGGACACTTCAGCCACCAGAATATTATAAAAGGCATATTCGGTTTCTGATAAGCCCAGGTCAGCCGCCGCTTTTTTATGCTCAGCTTCAATGGTATCGGTCATTTCCAGTAACAGTTCCACCTGCTGCTCCCATTTACCGTGGGTACGCTCAATAATTTCTCGCAGACGCAGGCTTAAGGATTTGTAATACTCCGGGTCTTCATCCAGGTTTACTGTAATATGGTGCTTAATGGCACTTTCTATTTCTGAGGCACGAGACTGGGGTGATTTCACCTGTTTAACGGATTCTTTAAAATTGGCGGCTAATAAGTCTATCGGGGCAATTTTTGGATCGACCCCGGTGCTTAATATATGCTCATCCACCAGTTGCCTTACTTTTTCTCCGGCATCGGCAATATTAAGCTGTTCATCACGATAACGCAGGCGAGCTGAGTTATTAACCTTGCCCAGGAGTTTTAAGTCTGCAACAAACGGAGCAGCGGCTTTATCGGGCAGAACAATATTTATCTGTCTGGCAAAGCGTTTAAAGGCAATTTCAAACTGCGCCCGGATTTCTTCGTCTTTTAATACCTGGACATAATCATCCACATCATCACTCTTAATGCCTTTAAAGAATGACATGGCTCGGGTATGAGTAGCTTTGAGTTTAGGGATTTCGTCTTTAAGGGTATGATAAGCCCCTTCAATGTCCTCACTGCTGAACATTTCCAGGGCTTCGGTTAAGTGGTCGGACAAGCCGTAATAGTCCACAATAAAAGCGCAGGACTTGCCCTGACAGGTTCGGTTAACACGGGCAATGGCCTGCATTAAGGTATGCTCTTTAAGCTGCCGGTCAATATACATCACCTGCAGGATGGGGGCATCAAAGCCGGTCAGGAGCATGTCTTTAACAATCAGAATGGACAGCGGGCTTTCGCTTAAGGGTTTGATAAAGTCTTTAATGGCCTGTTTTTGCCGGGTCTTATCGGTGTACTGAGCTATCTCAGGGCTGTCATTATGGTCACCGGAGATAATGACGGCGGATTCCGGTGCGCCTAATTCATCCAGAGTCTTTTTATAGACGGTGGCTGCATGACGGCTGCCTGTGACTATCATGGCTTTAAAACCATCAGGCAGAATGTGTTCACGATAGTGTTTTAACAGGTCAATACAGACCCAGCGAATACGTGCCGGGGCTTCACGGACAGCCCGTTCTACACCGTATTTTTTTCTGATTTCACGTTTTTCATCTTCACTATAGTCTTTAAAGTATTCTTCAAAGAGCTTATCCAGTGATTCACCGGCCACTTCGGTCTAAATAACTGTTCC
>JBHNNM010000205.1:0-4934 GCA_048563625.1 Gammaproteobacteria bacterium
CTAGTAGACATAATCTGTGAACGCATTATTTTAAATCAAGACGTTTTTTCGGTATAAACTGTTTTAGAAGCGGAATTACTGCGGATAGTTATAATGTTTATTGACGTCCGTCAAGGACTCTGTCCGGTAGTGAGGTAAGATTAGTGATTAATTCTGGAAATATTACAGGGATATATTATGGCCACCAGTTGGTTTGATAAGTTTCTAAAGTTACTTGGCATTGAAGAGGATATACCGGTTTCATCGGATAATGCATTCAGTGTGACCAGTTAACCTGCACCTGCGGCAACGGCAAAAACTCATACTGCAGAACAGGCTGAAGAACCGGTAAAGAGTGAGCCGAAAAAAGCAGAACCTGAACCGGTTGCGCCTGCCGCTGAAAAACCTGTGGCGGAAACTATTGCCAGAGAAGAAGCTCCAAAGGACACTGTTACAGAACCAGAACCAGAACCAGAACCAGAACCAGAACCAGAACCAGAACCAGAACCAGCAAAAGCCGCTGCGGACAGTCTGCAGGATGCCTATCCGGGTTTAAAGGCAAACTTTGTTAAAGTGCTGACAGAAGCCGGTTTTGACTCTAAAGCCGCTATTGACAAGGCAAGTGATAAGGAACTGCTGGCCTTAAAAGGTATTGGTCAGGCCACCTTAAAAATTTTGCGCGGCAAGTAATCCTCTTAAGGTAAAAAGGTAGATACAGGACGTTACCTTGTTCCCATGCTACGGCGTGGGAACGCTTAACTATTCCTGTTGTGGTAAATAATGACTTTATTCACTTTTTCTGTATGAGTCTGGCCCATTTCTTCGGCCCGCTTTGATGCACAGAATCCCCGCTGCTGTCCACCGCCACCGTTACCGGCATATCATCCACCTCAAACTCATAAATAGCTTCCATACCCAGTTCCTCATAAGCCAGAACGGTGGCTTTTTTAATCGCCTGGGCAATCAGGTAGGCTGCACCGCCGACTGCAATTACATAAACCGCTTTATGCTTTTTAATGGATTCTATGGCTGCAGGACCGCGTTCAGCCTTGCCGACCATGCCGATCAGGCCGGTTTTTGCTAGCATGGCTTCAGTATATTTGTCCATACGGGTGGATGTTGTCGGTCCGGCTGGACCAACGGATTCATTTTTGACTGCATCTACAGGGCCGACATAGTAAATAAAACGGTTGGTAAAATCGACCCCATCAGGAAGCGGCTCACCTTTAGCCAGAGTTTCAACAATACGTTTATGGGCCGCATCACGACCGGTCAGCAGTTTACCGTTGAGTAAAAGCTGTTCACCGGCCTTCCAGCTCTGAACCTCTTCGTGGGTTATACTGTCCAGATTAATCCTCCGGGCCTGGGGGGAGGCACTCCAGGTGACATCAGGCCAGTCGGATAATGAAGGTAGTGTTAATACCGCCGGGCCTGATCCGTCCAGGCTAAAGTGGGTATGGCGGGTAGCTGCGCAATTGGGAATAATAGCGACCGGCAACGAGGCGGCATGGGTTGGATAATCCAGCACCTTGACATCCACTACCGTGGTCAGCCCGCCCAGCCCTTGGGCACCAATACCCAGAGCATTGATTTTATCGTAAAGTTCCAGGCGCAGTTCTTCAGCCCGGCTTAAGGTCTGTCTCTGCCCGGCTTTGCTTTGCAGTTCATGAAAGTTTACTGGTTCGAGCAGAGATTCCTTGGCCAGTAACATGGCTTTTTCCGGTGTACCGCCAATACCAACACCCAGAATACCCGGCGGGCACCAGCCGGCGCCCATGCCTTCAACGCTGTCAATAATCCACTGTACCAGATCAGCACTGGGATTAAGAGCTGCAAAACGGGCCTTATTTTCAGAACCGCCGCCCTTGGCCGCGAGTTTAAAATGGACCTTGTCACTAGGTACTATACGAGTATGAATCACGGCCGGGGTATTGTCACGAGTGTTCTGCCGTTTACCGGCTGGATCGGACAGTACTGAGGCACGTAGAATATTATCCGGGTTGGTATAAGCCTGTCTTACGCCTTCATTAATCATGTCATCCAACGACAGCTTGCCTTCCCATTGCACATTCATACCCACTTCAACAAAAGCCAGCACAATGCCGGTATCCTGGCAGATAGGCCGGTGTCCTTCAGCGCATAAGCGGGAATTGTATAAAATCTGAGCAATGGCATCTTTGGCGGGTGCTGACTGTTCCTGTGCATAAGCTTCACCCAGAGCCTGAATATAATCAACAGGATGGTAATAGGAGATAAACTGCAGAGCATCAGCAATGCTTTGAATGATGTCTTCTTGTTTAATTAGGCTCATAGAATGCTCACAAGTTTTGTACAGATCGGACAATGTTCACTATATTAGCAGAAACATCCAGAATTTGTCCCTATAGGCAGGTATTTCTGGTAGAAAGCGCTATAGTTAAACCATCAAGAACCTTTTTTCCAGGATGAAATTAAGTGTCTGACCAGTATACCGATACCCTGCAACGCTATATTGATAAAATGCCCAGTCTGTCAACTACAGTCACCAAAGTACTGGAGGTCTGTAACCGGCAGGATGTATCGCCCAATGATCTGAATAAAATTATTTCTCTGGACCCGGTGCTGGCCGGCAATGTACTTAAACTGATTAATTCAGCCTATTATGCACTGCCTAACCAGATCACCTCGTTGACCAAGGCTATTATTATTCTGGGTATTAATACGGTTAAAAATCTGGCCTTAAGTACAGCGGTGGTGGGCGCTTTAAAAGGGCATAAGAATCCCTATTTATCTATGGATAAATTCTGGGCGCACTCTCTATGTGTTGGGGTGGCAGCTAAAGAGCTGGCCGTTCTCAATAAAATCCCTGTATCACAGAGGGAGGAGTATTTTCTGGCCGGTTTGCTGCATGATTTAGGCAAAGTGCCTATGGTGCACTGTTTTGAGAAGCAATATGCACAATGTCTGCAACAGGCAAAAATGGACAGCATTGATCTGCATAAAGCTGAACAGCAGGTATTTGGCCTTGACCATAGTTTTTGCGGGGCAATAATTGCTGAAAAATGGCAACTTAGTGATGCTATGATTTCAGTTATAAAATATCATCATGCTCCGGAAAAAGCAGATAAAGATCACAGACTTTTAATATCAAGTGTGGCAATTGCCGATCTTTATGCTAATATTTTCGAGATAGGCTCAGCAGGCAATCTGTCTCCCGGTAGTGAGCAGTATAAAAATATGCCGGAACTAGCCGATTTATGGCCAGGTATTGCTACAGCAATACGATGCTGTACAGGCATCCATAGAAAAAGCCGCCGTGTTTTTGCAGGTAAGCTAAACCGGCTTTAGCCGTTTAAAATCAAATTTAAGTCACAGGTGCAAGGTTCTTACGTTGACAATGCAAATTAAATTCTGGGGCGTCAGGGGGTCTATTCCCTGCCCGGGCCAATACCGTCCGTTACGGGGGCAACACGCCCTGTATAGAAGTCCGTTTTCCGGATATTGACCGTCTGATTATTATTGATGCCGGTTCCGGTCTCAGAGAAATGGGCAATGACCTGATGTCACGGCCTCAGCCTGTGGAGGCACACCTGTTTCTGACCCATACCCACTGGGATCATATTATGGGTTTTCCGTTTTTTGTCCCTGCCTATGTACCTAGTACTCATATCCGGGTTTACGGCCCGGTTACTTACGAAGAGGATACCCTGGAAAAGGTGGTTGGCGGGCAGATGACCTATCGTTACTTCCCTATCCGGGAGGCGGAACTGGCAGCTAATATTCAGTATTTCAGCTTAAAAGAAGAAGTAATGGACCTGGGCGATGGTATTGTGGTGAAAACCAAGTACCTGAACCATCCGGTGCTCTGCCTGGGTTACCGTATAGAATACAACGGCAAGGCATTCTGCACTGCCTACTATACCGAAGTTTTCCGCAATGTCTTTATTACCGATCCGGAGCATCCGGATTATGATCCAGAGATGGCAGAAGAAGGCGAACAGGTGGCGGCTGAGCAGAACCGTCTGATTGAAGAGTTTTATCATGATGCCGATCTGCTGGTGCATGACAGTCAGTACACCCAGCAGGAATATGAAGAAAAACACATTGGCTGGGGTCATGGCTATATTGAATATGTCTGTGCTGCTGCCCAGCGTAGCCGGGTAAAGAAACTGGCCCTGTTTCACCACGATCCATTACGTACTGATGATCAGATTGATGAGTTTACCGTCAAGTACTGTAATAAAGATTATTGCGGTGATACAGAGACTTTTTTTGCCAAAGAGGGTATGATGATTGAATTGTAGTTAACCCTATTTTTATACGAGTATTCCATGATTAAATCCTACCCCGATCAGTTGTTTGATGAACTGAAGCTACTGGCTAAATTCCCCGAAGAATCACACCTTGAAGGTCTGAAAATTCATAATAATGCCGATCCGACGCTTATTAAAGCGGCAGAATCACTATTCCATAAAGGTATGATTTCCCAGCTTGACGGCGGTTATCTGACTGACAGCGGACGTGAAATGGTAGAGCACCTGCACACTGTCCTTGATACCCTAGCTAATGCCTGATTTACATATCTGATACCGTACTTCCTTCCATGGAAGTGTGGGTATTCTGCCTGCATTACTATGTGTATCTGATTAAGCCGCTTTTTCTGTATTAATATCCCAGCCAGGAAATACCAGAACAGCAGGGTGACATTTTAATGCCCTTGCTAATACTTTTGCTCTTTCCACACCAAGATTAACTTTGTCATGTTCAATTGCAGAAAGAGTAGATTGAGGAATGCCAGTTAATGAAGCCAGTTCATTTTGGCTTAATTCCTGCAGTTCTCGCATTATGCGTACGGACTCACCTATGGAGACATCTATTCTTTTCTTTGATTTTTTATAGTCTTTCATACTACTTTTTCCTGTAATCATGGGCAGTAACCTTAACTACTTTTACATACAATTCTTCATTTATTATTT
>JBHNNM010000206.1:0-4933 GCA_048563625.1 Gammaproteobacteria bacterium
TTTTTTTGCATATCCTTGTCTCGACTATTGGATTTTTTATAGAAATCCGTTATAGTCAAGTGGCCTGCAATGACTCAAGGCGGTTTTTTCGTTAAGTATTTTCAGATAAAACATTTGTAACAAACTTTTATCCGTAAAATCCTGATACAGTCAAATCCTCATTGTTTCATCTGCACAACCCCAATAACGTAAGTCATTATCAGTTCGGTCGGATTTTTGTCGGACCTGAATGAAATAGTTACTTGCTTTGTAATTTAAGTTAGTTTTAGGATTTATACAATGAGTACTGGTACAGTTAAGTGGTTCAACGAATCTAAAGGTTATGGTTTTATCAGCCCTGATGACGGCAGCGATGATGTTTTTGTACATTTTCGTGCAATTTTAGGTGATGGTTTTAAAACTCTGAACGAAGGTCAGAGCGTAACCTATGAAGTGGAAAAAAGCCCGAAAGGTCTGCAGGCTGCACAAGTGCAACCACAGTAAAAAAACTGTTTCACAAAAAAAGCCCCTTAGTCGAAGTCAAATGAGTCATAAGGCTCTTTGTCATAAGATAAGGGGTTTTTTTTTACCTGTTGAAATGTTTTGTATAAGTCAGGATAGCTATGAATTTTATTAACGGTCTTCATTTTAAAAATTTACGTGGTGATATATACGGCGGACTGACGGCGGCTGTTGTTGCTCTGCCGCTGGCTATGGCCATGGGGGTGGCTTCAGGGGCAGGGCCGATTGCTGGGATGTACGGCGCTATATTTGTCGGTTTTTTTGCGGCGCTTCTGGGGGGGACTCCGGCTCAGGTATCAGGGCCGACCGGTCCCATGACCGTAGTAATGTCGGCTATTTTTATTCAGTACACCGGCATGTATCCGGATGATCCCATGCAGGGTGCTGCACTGGCTTTTACCGTGGTAGCACTGGGCGGACTATTTCAAATAGCCTTGGGTTTATTAAAGTTTGGTAAATATATTGAACTGGTACCTCACCCTGTGGTATCCGGTTTTATGACCGGGATAGGGGTTATTATTATTTTGCTGCAGCTTGGTCCCCTGTTTGGTCATGCGGCAGATTCCAACCCCCTGCAGGCGGCAGAATCCATTCCTCAATATATACAGCAATATGATATGCCTTCTCTATTGCTGGGTATTGCCGCCCTTGTGATTGTTTATGGTGTGCCGTTTTTTCTGCCGCGCCTGGCTCGTCTGGTTCCCTCACCTTTGCTGGCTCTGATTATTGGCACATTATTATACCTGTTTGTTTTTCCGGACAGCGGTACGCCGGTTATCGGCGAAATACCCACCGGCTTACCCGATTTTCATATGCCGGTTATAGAACCTGCTTTAATGATGCAGATGATAGCATCCGGCTTAACCCTGGCAGGTCTGGGGGCGATTGATTCCTTACTGACATCGCTGGTGGCCGATAATATTACTCGAACCCAGCATAAACCGGATCGGGAACTTATTGGTCAGGGTATTGGCAATACCATTGCCGGTCTGTTTGGCGGCCTGCCAGGGGCCGGTGCGACCATGCGTACTGTGGTTAATGTCAATGCCGGTGGACGGACTCCAATATCCGGTGCACTGCACAGTATAATCCTGTTATTAATTGTACTGGGTGCAGGCTCGCTGGCCAGCGATATTCCCAAGGCAGTACTGGCCGGGATACTCATTAAAGTCGGTACGGATATTATTGACTGGGATTATCTCAAACGGCTCAGACACGCACCAAAAGCCGGGGTCATGATTATGTTAACGGTACTGTTTATTACCGTCTTTGTGGATCTGCTGCTGGCTTTTGGTGTGGGTATGGTTATGGCCAGTTTCCTGTTTATGAAACGTATGACCGATATGCAGATAGCCAATATGCGGCCCATTACTGAGCCAGGCGGTGAGGTTCCTTTAACCGAACAGGAAGCCGATATAATGAAGCAGGCAGAGGGTAAAATTCTGTTGTTTCACTTAAGCGGTCCCATTAGTTTTTCATCGGCAAAAGCCATGGTCAGGCGTCATTCAGCCGTAGTGGATTATGACTATATGGTGCTGGATCTGAGTGAAGTGCCGAGTATTGATTTTACCGTGGCACTGGCTCTGGAAGATATAATCAGGGAAACTCAGAGCAGCGGACGACGGATATTTTTAACCGGCGCCTGTGAGCCTGTTTATAAAATGCTGCAGCAGCAAAAGATTTTACAATCCCTGGAAGAAGGCAGTATTTATAAAAATCGTCAGGATGCCCTGCTGAAAATCAGGGAATTACTAAAAGCCTGAAACTCTGTACCCGGATTTACTGCCGGTCTGTTCTGACCAGGCCAGCAGTGTTGAGTTGTAATCAATCTGCATGGATAAATAAGATAAATCGGCGCTTAGATCACTGATGTCGTTATTTATAGACTGCAGCAGTTTACTGGCATTTTTATGCTCATATACACGATAACTGGCATAAAGAAAACCACCGGGAATAACCAGGCTGATTAGGGTATCGCCGGTATTAAAGCGTTTTTTCTTTTCACGCTCCGAAACCTCAAGCTGTTCTTTGACCAGTCCCTGCTGATAGTTACTGACTTTTTCTGACAGTAATGCCGGCTCAATTAGCTGTAAATCATAATTCAGCTCCTGATGAGACAGAGCTTTAACATTAATCAGTTTGCCCTGCAGTTTATCCAGGTGACTTTTTATGGCTGTGCGGGTTATATCTGCGTGGTTTATTTCAGCATGGGCTGAAGAATTTAATAACAGAATAAAAAATAAAAGGTAAGCGGTTTTGCTTAAATATCCGGATTTGCTCAATTTGTACATCTCTTTATTAGAATTGTTTAGAATCATTATAAATAAGAGCGGGTTTAAATTAAGTGATAAAAAAGTAAAATAAAGGTAAAAATGCGGAACCAGTTAACATGAACATAAAATTTTTAGCCATTATTGTTTGTTTCTGTTCATTAGCGCCTATTAGCTGGTCAGCCGGAGATTTTCTGGCGCGGCCATTATCTACCCATGAAAAAGTGGCGCACCTGTTATCATTGTCTACGCCAGATGAGCAGCGTATCAGTATCTGTTTTAACTATGGCTGTCAGCAGAGACAGACCATTCAGTTTACTAATGAGGATAAAGAACATATAAAGACAATATTTGCCCAGTCTGAAGAAGGCCGGATTTCTGAGCGGAAGGCGATTGCGGATGCCATTGCCTATATGGAAAGTATTTCCGGGCAACAGTCACCGGTGCATAATGATCGGGCCAGAAATTTTAACGATAAAGGTTCGGGGCGAATGGACTGTATTGATTCTGCTGTGAATACCACCAATTACCTGCGTTTTATTTCCCGTCTGGGACTGTTGAAAAAACATAAGCTTATCCAGCCGGTTTATCGCTCACCCTTTATGATGGGGCAGCACTGGTCTGCGCGTATTTTGGAGTTATCCAGTGGCAAGACCTATGCAGTGGATTCATGGGCCAGTGATAATGGTCAGAGACCTTTAATTCAAAAAGTATCGAACTGGAAAACCCGGGACAGTGAAGGGATTGAGAACTATAGTAATCAGAGCCATCGTAATAAAAGCTATCTTAATACATTATAATCGCCTAAATTAAACCGTTTGCGGGAGAAGATAAACCTTACTACTGATTCCGGTGACAGGCTGGTGACTTCAGCGGTCATGTTTTTACGGTAAAAAGCCTTGCAGTCTCCGGTTTGCCAGACGTTTTTCTGCATGTCCTTTTTCATCTCAGCCACGTATTGATCCTGCAGTATTTTCTTCGGCTCAATGGCTTTAATACTTTTATCCTGTTTGACGGCACTGATCGCCTGAATAATATAGTTAACCATGGTCTGCATATAGGTCATTTGTGAGCTGTGACCGGTACCGGTATTGGGACCATTGACCTTAAAATAATTGGGATAACCTGCAATCGTCATACCTTTGTAGGAGACAAAGCCGTTTTCCCATTCCTTATTCAGATGTCGGCCACCCAGGCCATAGACCTGGAAAGACAGGGCTTTTTTAATATTGGAATAGGCATAAAAACCGGTGGCATAAACAATAATATCCAGGGGGATCTCGCGGCCATCCCGGGTCTTTATCCCGTTTGGGGTTATGCTGTCAATACCGCTGATATTAACATCCACATTGTCACGGGCCAGTGCAGGAAGGTAAATATTGGTGGGAATAACCCGCCGACAGCCCAGTTCATAATCGGGCATCATATGTGCACGCAGCTGCTCATCAGCAATGTATTTTTGCAGGTTCTTCTGCAGAGTACGTCGATACAGACTTTTCATTAACTGACTTATTTTCAAAGTCGTATTGTTATAGCGTCGAAAAGCAATAAAACGTACTTCATGGTAACTGAAGATCATAAAGCGGTTAATATGCCGTATCCCCGGCAGAGTACGCAGATATCGCTCTACCGGGCCATATTGCCTGTCTGAGCGGGGAATAATCCATTGCGCTTTGCCCATAAACAGAGTTAAGTGTTTTACCTTGTTGGCAATAGCCGGTACCACCTGGGCGCCGGAGCAGCCCGACCCAATCAGACCTACCCGTTTGCCTTCATAGGGTACAGAGTGATCCCAGCGGGCAGTATGAAATTTTGTACCCTGAAACGTTTCCGCACCTTTTATTTTAGGAATATGTGGATTGGCCAGTACGCCGCTGGTGTCAATTACAAAGCGGGCAGTATATTGTTCTCCCGATTCAACAGCAATATGCCAGAGATGTTCCTGCTCATTATAAGTCAGTTGAGTGACGTTCTGCCGGGTTCGGGCCTGCTGTCTAAGTCCGAACCTGTCAATAATATAATTGGTATAGTCCAGCAGTTCGCTTTGCGGTGAATAGGTTTTTTTAAAAGGGTAAGGAATAAAGGAAACAGAATACAGACCGGTAGGGATGTCCACCTCGGCTCCCGGATAGGAGTTAGCCTGCCAGGTACCGCCGATTTCA
>JBHNNM010000207.1:0-4933 GCA_048563625.1 Gammaproteobacteria bacterium
TTTCAATTATCGCTTCGCTTTTAAGTCGTTGTTTTCTCAACCGTTTTCTGAACTTTTTCGCCAGAACCCCGTTGAGTGAGTGGTGTATTATACGCCCTGTTTGCTGTACGTCAATAGTTTTTTTTGATTATTTGAATTTATTTTTATGATTTATTTTTGAGTGCTTATTAAGTAATCAATAAGCAGGATCAAAACAGGAATTAACGACTATCGGCCGGCACGCACCAGGCCGCCAAGCCCCTTTTCTTCCAGAACATTGGTTAACATTTTTTTGATCAGCCAGGCATCTTTCATCTGTAATGCCTGAGCAACCAGATCGCTGGCTTCCTGTTGAGTAAAGTCACGGATCATCCATTTAACTCTGGGTAGAGAACCCACGCTGGTACTGAGGGAATCAATAGACATGCCCAGCAATAATAAAGCGGCGAGGGGATCACCGGCCATTTCTCCGCAAACACTCACCGGAACCCCGACCTCATGGGAGCCATCAATAACCATTTTAATGGCACTGAGCATGGCCGGATGCAGGGATTCATAGAGTTCCGCTACACTGGCATTATTTCTGTCAACGGCCATCAGGTACTGGATCAGATCATTGCTACCAATAGAAATAAAATCGACAATAGAAGCAATACGTTTGATTTGAAAAACCAGGGACGGTACTTCTACCATTACACCAACTTTAGGCATCTGGATTTTATAGCCTTCAGCCTGTAACTCATTAAATGCACGTTCAAGAAGCTCAATAGAATCTTCCACTTCACTAATGGTACTGATCATGGGGAAGAGTACATGCAGGTTATCCATATCTTCACTGGCTATAAGCATAGCGCGCAGCTGGATCATAAAAATTTCGGGGTGATCCAGTGTCACCCGGATCCCACGCCAGCCCAGAAAGGGGTTATCTTCATCTATGGGAAAATAGCTTAATGCCTTGTCACCGCCGATATCCAGGGTTCTTAAAACCACAGGTCGGGGGGCAAAAGCCTGCAATACTTCCCGGTAAATTTTGCTCTGTTCTTCTTCACCGGGAAAACGCTGGCGGATCATAAATGGGTATTCAGTTCGATACAGCCCTATACCTTCCGCCCCGCTATGTTTACTGGGAGAAATATCCGCAACCAGACCAGTATTAGCGTACAGGGGGATATTGATACCATCCCTGGTGGTAGCAGGCTTACCATTTAATTCTCGTATTTCTTCAAACAGCTCTTCTTCCTGTGAAATAAGCCGGGAATATTCCTTAATAACGGTATCCGATGGGGAAAGGTAAACCTTACCGCTATAACCATCAGCCACAAGCTGACTGCCGTCAAGCTGCATAACCGGTAATTCATTAACCCCAACCACGGTAGGAATACCCATTGCCCTAGCAAGAATAGCGACATGTGAGGTACGCGATCCACGTTTAAGAACAATAGCAGCCACATGGGTTTTTTCTATATCTGCCAGCAATGTGGCGGATATATCTTCAGCAACAATAATTGAGTCTCTGGACAGCCTCTCCAGCGGCAGCTCATTAATTCCCTGCATCTGATTAAAAATACACTGTCCCAGATCACGGATATCCTTTGCCCGCTCACGCAAATAGGGATTATCCATTTCACCAAACAGCTTAATATGTTCCAGTATGGTTTCACGTAAAGCACCCGCAGCCCAGTTCCCTGATTTAATGCGCTCAACCGTGGACTCTATCAGGGTATTGGAATCAAGCATTAACAGGTAGGCATCAAATACGACTACATCTTCTGTTGGTAAGCCGTCGGCAAGCAATTGATAGGAAAGGGATTTAATATCTTTTCGAACGGAGTCCAGGGCCGAATAAAAAACAGAGACTTCATCATCAATATCAGTTATCGGTCGATCGGGGATAGCATCCAGAATAACCGAACTGGCAATGGATACGGCTGTACCAATAGCAATTCCCGGTGATCCGGGTTGCCCTGCCAGTGGTCGATTATCCTTTCTCTGTTGTACATGTTTTCTGGCATTGGCAGATGAGTCTGACTGACGGACAGGTTCAGCTCCTTCCAGCTGGTGAGTAGCCTGAGCATTAATAATGGAACCGGCCAGCTGTGCGGCAATGGTGACCAGAAAGTTAACAATATCATGGGAAAAACGCAGCCGTGACTCGGATTGAGCGACCAGCACCCCTAGGACTTCCCGGTGATGAGTGATAGGAATACCGACAAAGCCATGAAAGCGTTCTTCATTAAGCGCGGTAAAAAGCTGGAAACGTGGATGATCCTGGGCATCATCAAGATTAAGAGGATCGGCACGCTGCGCCACCAGACCAACCAGTCCGGTACCGACAGGCATATGCACCTTGCCGACCAGTTCCTTATTCAGGCCCTCAGTGGCCAACAGGGTAAAGGTATTATTTTCAAACAGGTAAATAGAACAGGCATCGGCATTGATGGCTTTTTTTACCCGTTGCACAATAATTTCCAGAACCTGATTAAGATCCCTGGTGGAATTAACTTCCTGAACAATACGCCGCAGCGTCTGCAGCATAAATCCCCCTTCCCCATGTAAAACAAAAATTAAAATAAATCAGCGTACATCAATAATTGGACACTGATTAAGAGCTGAAGTAACTTATGGAATTATTTTTTTTCCGGAATATTCAGCACCGGCGCAAAATATTCCAGTGCTTCACGATAAACATCCCGCTTAAATGCAATCACTTCACTCAAAGGTTCCCAATAATCGACCCATTTCCATAAATCAAATTCCGGGCGCTGGTTTTCATTTTTTAATGAAATTGAAGCTTCATCTGCCAGCAGTTTGAGCATAAACCATTTCTGTTTCTGGCCAACACAGACCGGACGCTTATAACGCCGAATCAAATGTTCGGGCAGGTCATAACACAACCAGCCTTCTGTCTGAGCAATAATTTTCACATCATCCGGCTGCAAACCGGTTTCTTCATTGAGCTCTCTGAAAACAGCCTGTTCCGGTGATTCTGCATAAGCGATTCCCCCCTGTGGAAACTGCCAGGCATCTTGGCCAATACGGCGCGCCCAGAACAGTTTGCCCTCATCATTGACTATGATGATGCCAACATTTGGACGATAGCCATCTGAATCAATCACAATTTAACACCATTTTATCGGGCACATTCACCAGGGACTTTTACCACTTCATCACCGTCTTTTATCAGAAAAGCACAGGAATTATTACGCTCAATGACGACTGCGATCAGCCATATTTAAAAGCATGGTTAATAACAATTCTTTATTATTAAAAAATAATTATATCACTGTTTTTTCAATAAAAGTGGTAAAATCAGCGAGTTTTAATGAAAATTTAGGAATAATTAGTGAATTTAGCAATATTTGATTTAGACAACACCCTGATTGCCGGTGACAGTGATTATCTCTGGGGACAGTTTCTGGTCAATAAAAAACTGGTTGATGGTGAAGTTTACGAGCGTGAAAACCAGCGCTTTTATGATGAGTATAAGGCTGGAACACTTGATATATTTGAATTTCTGCAATTCAGCCTGGCCCCTCTGAGCCAGCACTCCATCGATGAACTGAATGCTCTGCACAAAGAGTTTATGCAGACTCGGATTAATTCTATCTGGCTGCCTAAGGCTGAAGCTTTATTAGAAAAACACCGCAAAAATAATGACTATCTGCTTATTATTACCGCAACCAATCATTTTGTTACAGCGCCCATTGCCCAAAAACTCGGTGTAGATGATATTATTGCAACGATGCCGGAAAAATTCGATAACCATTATACCGGTAAGGTTTCCGGCATTCCCTGTTTTCAGGAAGGCAAGGTGACTCGTCTGGAACAATGGCTGGAGCAAAAAAACCAGGAGCGAAGGGAATTTAATCTGCAGGAGAGTTATTTTTACAGCGATTCATTTAATGATTTACCACTGCTGCAGAAAGTCGGCCACCCGGTAGCCGTTGATCCGGATGAAAAACTGCGTAATTATGCACAACAACAGGGCTGGCCAGTTATTTCACTGCGATAATGAGCATTACTTTTGTTTTAAGAGGGCTTATGTTTTAATTTGCTGCCAGAGACTTTAAAAACAGGTTAATAAAAACGGGTTTAAACACCTGAATGCGGACTTGAAACATAATAACAACACAATAGTTCACTCATACATGATAAGAATTTTTTTATTTTTGCTGTTGGCCGCTATAGCTGTTATAGCACAGGGGAAGGCTCCGCCCGTAAATACGGAAACTGCACAGTCCAGTGAACTCTCAGGCACTGTCAGCGCCGTCAATACTATCAATACCCCCCCACTATAAGTAACCACTTAAGTGATAATTATATCTTTTTCGGCCAGTCAATCTCTTTGACTATCTGGTATGCATTAATCACCACCATTTTGATTATCTTTGCGGTTAGCTACTATCTGATCAGACAGCAAAAAACCCATGACAACCGTAAAACCTCAATAGTATTTATCAGCATTGTCCTGCTGGCTTTTGCTAACTTTCTGTTCTGGTCTACCTATCATAATATGCATGAATTCAGAAATTACCAGCTGGAACTTGCAAAGACATCTGTTGATAATGCCAGGGACCAGATTGAACAGTATATAAAAGACAAGCAATATTCTCTGTCGGCATTTACTCATTATTTTGAACCCACTTCACTGAGCCTGGTAGACAATCCGGAAGATAAAGAAAAGCTTAAGTTACTCAATTATGAAATTTCTGCCCATTTTCCAAATTATTACGCCTACAACCTGATAAATTCCTCCAGCCTGCCGCTGCTGGCTCATCAGCCCCTGAAAATCGGCAAAACCTGCCACAAGGAGCTGAATCATTTATTTAAAAGCAAAAATGACGGGACTATCAGATTACATGGAAATAGTCCTGACGGGTATCATTTTGATATTCGGACAATATTTGAGAACGAAGAGGAGGAGCCGTTTGTTTTTCTGGTAAATTTTAAAATG
>JBHNNM010000208.1:0-4902 GCA_048563625.1 Gammaproteobacteria bacterium
AATTATAATAGAACAGACGGCATAACCAATTTGCAAGGGCATTCCGGTATAAAGAAACAGAGCCTGAGCCATAATGGCGGCTTCCAGGGCAAAGAAAATAAAGCAGAAAAAAGCGTAAATCAATGAGGTAATGGTAGAGCCCAGGTAGCCAAAACCGGTTGCACGAGTCAATAAATCGATATCAATATTATGCCGGGCAGCCTGATAGCAGATAGGTAAGCCTAGAAAAAAGATAATGACAGAGGCTGTCAGGATGCTCCAGAAAGCATTTTCAAAACCATAATTAATGGCAATGGTTGCACCGATAACTTCCAGAGCCAGAAATGAAATACTTCCAATGGCCGTATTGGCAACAATAAATTCTGACCAGTTTCGAAAGCTGGAAGGAGAATAAAGCAGGGCATAATCTTCAATACTTTCTCTTGCAACCAGTTGGTTATAGTTGCGACGTTTGAGTTCTACCCTGTTTTTGAATGACATTAAAAAGCCAGATGTGTTTAATAACCTGACTTTGATAATAGGTAATAAACTTCAGTTATTCAATTAAAGAAAGAATTAAATTATCAGGTTAATAATGGCTGCAGCACAAAGCCATAATAAAGTGCTGCGATCCTGTAAATGAGAGGCCTCAATAATGGTTTCTGGTTCGGCGGGTTTGCCACAGCCCAGACCAGGACGCTCCTTGATTTCACCATGATACTGATCACTACCTCCCAGTTGTACACCCAGGGCTCCGGCACCAGCAGCCATCACCACCCCGGCATTAGGACTTTCCCAGAAAGGTGCCTGTCTGGCCCAGCATTTGGTGGCATGGTGCCAGTTGCCCATAAAAGCATAAGTTACTGCGGTTAAACGGGCTGGAATATAGTTAAGTAAATCATCCAGTTTGGCAACAAAATAGCCGAAGGCCCTGAAACGATCGTTTTTATAGCCCCACATGGCATCCAGGGTATTGGTGAGCCGGTACACAACAATACCGGGTGCACCGGCAACCAGAAACCAGAAAATAGCGGCAAATACGGCATCATTACCGTTTTCCAGTACCGATTCTGTGGTTGCACGGGCAATATCTTCACTTTCCATGGACTCTGTATCACGGCTGACAATCATAGCCAGAGCTTCACGGGCTTTATCTGTCTGACCAGCCAGCAAGGGCTCATAAATATTCCGGGCGTGCTGTTTGAGGCTGCTTAAGCCAATAGCCAGATAGACAATAAGTATTTCAATAGCATAGCCGATAAAATTGTCCGGGGTTAAAAAGTCTGTAATAAACCAGGCCGGGATCAGGCAGACTAAAACGGCCAGAAAACCATTCACCCGTAACTGCTCATCACTATGCTGAATATGCTGATCATTCAGGCGCAGTTCAAGCTGTTCGGCCAGACGGCCGAAACCTACCAAGGGGTGATATTTTTTAGGTTCAGAAAATAAATAATCAAGCAGTAAGGCGCATGATAGAATAATAAACATAGTGATCCTTTGATTTAATCCATTAAATTATTACAAGTAAAGTAGTCATAACGTTAGCAAGGTATCAGGGCGGGAGCATACTTTTAATAATTCTCATTTAAACGCAAATACCGTATCCATTGACCGCACTCCTTGCTGAAGACGCCGTGAGTCCATCCATGGAGGCTTTTCGGCAGCATCCCTGCTGCCGAAACTTCATCAAGAAGCACGGTCAATGGATACTCAGTGGTTATAAATGTAATATTTATTCATGTTGAACTTGTTTTAACTAAAGTATGATCCTGCCCTGAGTAAGGCATAACATTAAAGAAGCATATTCTAACATGCAAAACAATAATAAGCAGGCAAAAACATTAATGATTCAGGGCACCACTTCTGATGCCGGAAAAAGTGTCATGGTGGCCGGCCTGTGTCGTCTGTTTGCCCGTCAGGGTATCAGCGTGGCGCCCTTTAAACCGCAGAATATGGCGCTTAATAGTGCCGTAACCGCACAGGGCGGTGAAATTGGCCGGGCACAGGCGGTGCAGGCACAGGCCAGTTTTCTGCCGCCGCATACGGATATGAACCCGATTTTGCTTAAACCCAATTCTGATACTGGTGCCCAGGTTATTATTCATGGTAAGGCCCGAGGTGATATGGATGCCCGCAGTTATCACCAGTATAAAAAAACAGCCATGCAGGCTGTGCTGGAGTCCCATCAGAGATTATCGGAACAGTATGATTTAATTATTACAGAAGGGGCCGGCAGTCCGGCGGAAATAAATCTGCGGGAAAATGATATTGCCAATATGGGCTTTGCTGAGGCAGTAGACTGCCCGGTGCTGGTGGTGGCGGATATTGATAAGGGCGGTGTCTTTGCCCACTTATACGGTACTCTGAAGTTGCTGTCCCAGTCTGAGCAGCAGCGTATAAAAGGTTTTATTATTAATCGTTTTCGCGGGGATGTGAGTTTGCTGGAGCCGGGTAACCTCTGGCTGGAACGGGAAACTGAAACGCCGGTGCTGGGTGTTATACCTTACCTGCATAATTTACATATTGAGGCGGAAGATGCCATATCCACACAACAGTTACAGGCGGCAAATGCCCGGCTCTTGAATGTGGTGGTAACGGCTTTACCCCGCATTTCCAACCATACTGATTTTGACCCCCTGCGACTGCATCCTCAGGTTAATTTAAGCTATATTGGCGAAGGGGCGGATATTCCAGCGGCGGATCTGCTGATTATTCCCGGTTCAAAAAGTGTCCGTCAGGATCTGCAATGGTTAAGAGATAATGGCTGGGATAAGGCCATAGAGCGTCATCTTCGCTACGGCGGCAAGGTGCTGGGAATTTGTGGCGGTCTGCAGATGCTGGGACAGAGTATTGATGATCCGCTGGGAATTGAAGGCCGGCCCGGCAGTAGCCAGGGACTGGGTTATTTTGACTATCAGACCATACTTCAAAAAGAAAAATGCCTGCGTCAGGTCAGTGGTGTTTTTAAGAACAGTCCGGCTGCATCGGTCAATGGTTATGAAATCCATGCCGGGCAGACACGGGGCATAACACCACAGCAGGCACTGATACATCTGGATGGTAAGCGCAATGAGCAGTATGACGGTATTCTTTCAGATGATCAGCAGATTATGGCTACCTATCTGCACGGAATTTTTAATCATTCAGATGCTTGTGAGTACTTACTTCAGTGGGCCGGCCTTTCTACACGGGAAAGTTTTGACTATTATGAATATCAGGAGCAGGCTATTGAGCGGGTGGCTGATGCACTGGAAGAACATCTGGATATGAAAGTGATTAAGCAGATCATGGATTTTTAAACATTGGGCTGACAAACATCAAGACAAAACCAGTACGAGAATGGTAATATTTTACGAATAACTGGTTTCCATCCGTTTATGAGGCTTTTAACTTCCCCCTTTGAAAAAGGGGGACTTAAGAGCAGAACAATTTCCGGATGCACCCTAACTACTGGTACAAGTGCAGCAAAAACTAAGGAATTTTAAATGAAAGTCGGACCAAGAGAGATTATTACCCCGTTTCGCCCTATTCCCCTGGATGTGCCGGAAGGGATGAAACCCAATGAGTTTTTTAACAGTACGGAAAATCTGCAGGATCTCTCCCAGAATAATGGTCTGCTGTCCAATCCGGAAAACCTGCTTATGTACCGCAAGGCACTGGGGCATAGCAATGAATTTGACACATCTATAATATTTAATTCCTCAAAATGTATTCTCGACCCCCTGGGCCGCCCGGTCAGACGTACCCAGTTGCCGGAGGTGACTAAAAACACCTGGAACCGGATGAACCAGATCATGATTGAATACATGATGGAAAAATACCCCGATCCGGCTGATGCCCTGATCCTCGCCGGTGAAGCCAGCCTGGATTCTACCTGGCCTCTGACAGCACCGGGTGTGCCCAGTATCCGTATGCTGCATAATCACTTTATTGTTTTTAATATGGATCAACTGCGTAACGCTGAAATGGCTGATCCCAATAATCCAAACCTGACGGACGGCGGCCAGAACAGCCTGTTCCAGGCTCATATGCGCTCAGTGTACCGTAAGTTTTTTGAATCGCTGGATTTACAGATCCTTAAACCTATTCACGGAACTGAATCAGAGATTAGTTTAACCGGTTATCCACAGGGACTGCCAAGCTGGGAGATTCAAGGTGGTGTGGCCATGCTTAAGAGTACCCACTTCTGGAAAGAATATGATTTGATCCTTAAAGGCTTTCTGGACTTTTATCGCACTTTCTTTACTCAGGTATCCACCCGCAATGCGCCAATACCGGAAAAGGCCTTTTTTCCGGATGAAATTGAAAACACCCTGTTGTTTGATAATGATTTCCTGGCAGCTGCCAAAAAAGTCCGGGATATGTGTATTAAAGATGCCAAGTACGCCAATGCCATCCGCTGGCAGCCGGCCTTTAAGCAGCTGATTTACCGTAATGACCAGGGCAAACTGATTGTCACCATCAGTCAGAACTCCATAGGTAATGCCATTACTGAATTATTAGGTGTGGTGGTGCGCCGGGTACCGGATGCTGAAGCTTATGAAAAAACCGAAGCGGCGTTAATTGAAAAATTACTGGAAGTCCGACATCGCTTAATTAATGCTGACCTGGGTGATCCCATCAAGACCCAATACTGGGATTAATATCTGTTTTAGAGAGACTGCTTTGAGCAAAAGGGGGGGTTAAAAACCATATTTAATCCCCTCTCTCCCCTATCACTCAAAAGCTAAGATATTTCTATCTGTAATTTACTCTACTTTTCTTCCCGCATAAAACTTTAAAAAAACTTGACTCTGTACCTATGTAGTGCTTGGCCGGTAATATTTATTACCATAAAATACAATTAGTTATGGTAAAATAAAACCTTGAAGATTTGATTGGCTAATTTTAACATCCTTTGAATGTATTTTATAAGTGATT
>JBHNNM010000209.1:0-4891 GCA_048563625.1 Gammaproteobacteria bacterium
TTAGTATGAAACATGAGAGTCTCCTTTTGTTTTGTTATAAAGATTCACACCTTTAATCAAAACGGGAAACTCTCACTAAGTCAAGCCGACTGTCAGATCAGGTCGGAACTACTACACATTATTACCAGTTAAAATCAATTTTCTGCAGGCTGTTTTTATCAATACCTGCCTGCATGACCTGCCACATTTCAGCCATGCTTTTACCTGTTTGAGGATGTACCAGTTCCTGTGCCAGATCAGCCAGCGGAGACAGTACAAAGGCGTACTTTTCAATTTCATCTCTGGGTACAGAGATACCGTCTGCCTGAATAATATCCTGATCATAAAGTAATAAATCAATATCCAGAGTTCGGGCAGAGAATTTCTCCTGCTTGCGCTGCCGGCCGTTTTCATGCTCAATCTGTTTTAAGGTTTTTTCCACCTCAACAGCGCTTTTATCCGTGTCAAAACAGGCCACCAGATTATAAAAATCATCGCCATCAAAACCTACTGCCCGGGTTTTATAAACCGGAGACAATTGTAAGCCGCAATTGTTTCCAAAGGCATTGTGCAGATATTGTGCAGACAGTCGAATGTATTTTTCCTGTTCTATATTGCTGCCAATACCGACATAGACCCGATGCATATTCATGTATTATGTATTCCTGTTATCAGCAGATCGCTCAATTATAACGCCGACGCCCTGTGCCCCGGCAACCGCATTGGGCTTGCTCAGCTTTATTTTAACCTGCCGGGCACCAAAATCATTTATAATCATATCACTAATGGCTTCCACCAGCGTTTCAACCAGCTGAAAATGATGGGTAGCCGCTAACTGCCGGATCCGCTCACACACTTCAAAATAATCCACACAGTCTTTTATATGATCACTTTGCACGGCTTTTTTAATACAACAGCCAATTTCAATATCCAGAACAACCGGCTGGGGCTGTTCACGCTCCCAGTCATGAATACCAATAATGGTATTCAGTTTGAACTGCTCAATAAAAACGATGTCCATAAAAGAACCCTTGAACCGGCACGGAAAATATGAGGAAAATGTAAGTAAAATAAAGTGTAGCATAATCGTTGATTATTCAGCTAAAATCAATGCCCAATTACCTTAAACCTGATTTCCATATGACCTTATTTGAAATTACCAAGTTAATCCACGTTACTGCTATCTCTCTGTCTATTACCGGTTTTATTACCCGCGTTATATTGAAACTCAGAGATTCTCCTTACCAGAATCGTTACTGGTTTAAAAAAGTGCCGCATATGGTTGATACCGTGCTGCTTGCCAGTGCCCTGTTTATGGTGTACTTACTGGATCTTAATCCTTTTACAACTTTCTGGATTGCAGAAAAAATTATTGGCCTGTGTCTGTATATTCTGCTTGGTATGGTGGCTTTAAAATGGGCAAAAACAAAAACTATTCGGGTAGCTGCTGCAGTTGCTGCGATAGTGGTATTTGCCTATATCGTTTATGTGGCTCATTACAAAACACCTGTTGTAGTATTCAGTTATTAAATATAGATGTCTGGGATTTGTCCATAGCGATTGATCCGTTCTGTCAGCCAGTACCCATTTTTGTCCCTTGATCTTGGTCATTCACTTGCTGGTTAAATATTGTTCTAATGAGCTCTTCTGAATTTTATCCAGCCACTGGCTGGATATTACCTTTTTTGAGGACTATCGTGTTGTTACAGATCAATGAGAAGCCAACCAGCAGTTTTGCCCTGTTTAACCTGGGCTTTCGGCCTTTTTTCCTGTTAGCCGGGTGGTCAGCGGTTGTGTTAATGAGCCTGTGGGCTCTGATGTACACCAACACCCTGCATTTGAATAATTATTACGGTTTTATAGACTGGCACAGTCATGAGATGCTGTTTGGTTACGCTTCAGCCGTTATTGCTGGCTTTTTACTGACTGCCGTTAGAAACTGGACCGGTGTGCAGACCATTACAAAAACACCATTAGCCATATTGGCTCTTGTCTGGCTGCTGGCTCGTATCCTGCCTTTTACATCTGTACCGGGTATGTTAATTGCCCTGGTGGATATCAGTTTTTTTCTATTGCTGGCCCTGGGTATTGCCCATCCCATTATAAAAGCAAAGCAATGGCATAATATTATTATGGTGGTTATTATTTCGACCTTTATGCTGGCCGACATTCTGGTGCAGTTACAGCATCTTGGGATAACTACGGGTACTCTAATCCCGGGTAATACCCTGGCGCTGAACAGTATTTTAATGATAATCCAGGTTCTGACAGGCAGAGTAATGCCTTTTTTTACCCGGGTTGTAGTACCCGGCACCCAGGTAGTGGAACGTCCTTTACTGGAAAAAATCCTGCTTTATACATTGGTATTACTGGGACTGGCCGATGTCTTTGCTCTTAACGGCCTGATTATTGCTCTGCTTGCAGCAGTAATGCTGGTGGCGCATCTGATGCGGGTCATGCCCTGGTTTTCTAAACCCGTGCTTAATATTCCCATACTCTGGGTACTGTATGCCGGTTATTTATGGCTGATTATCGGTTTTGCCATGAAACTGCTGGTAGGACTGGATCTGGTCATTAATAACCTGGCCATCCATGCATGGACTGTAGGTGTAATCGGCATCACCACCTACGGCATGATGGCCCGCGTTTCCTTGGGGCACACCGGCCGGGAAATGGTACCGCCTAAATTTGCCGTATGGGGTTTCTACCTGTTATTTATTGCAGCACTGCTGCGGGTATTTATGCCTCTGATTGCCATGAGCCAGTATGTGCTCTGGATTGAAATATCTATTACGCTATGGATTGTTGCGTTTGTATTCTTTAGTCTGGCTTATACGCCGATTCTGAGTGCGCCGCGGGTGGATGGGCAGGAGGGGTAAGAGCAGGGTTCAGCGTTCAGAAAGAGCCAGAGCAACAGAATTTATCTTTAAGTTAGTGCAAAATATTTTAATATTTTGCTTGACTGAAGAAAAAAAGAATTTAAACTTTTTGCTGAACGCTTTTCACTTTCCCCCCATTTTCAAGTATAATCCCCCCTTTAAAACTCAAGAGACAACCACGTGTTCACTGAACCACTCACTTCAATCAGTTTAATTGTTTTTGCCTATCTTCTGGGCTCTGTGTCTGCTGCTATTATTACCTGTAAGCTGATGGGGCTGCCTGATCCGCGTACTCAGGGGTCTAATAATCCCGGTGCGACTAATGTGATGCGTATTGGCGGGAAAAAGGTGGCGGCTATTACCTTACTGGGGGATATGTTAAAGGGGCTGGTGCTGGTGCTGGTGGCTCGCTGGTCTACTGGTAATGAGTTAACCCTGGCTCTGGTGGCGGTGGCGGCTTTTCTGGGGCATCTGTATCCGTTGTTTTTCGGTTTTAAGGGCGGTAAAGGGGTGGCCACTTCACTGGGGGCCATTCTGGGTGTCAGCTGGCCAGTGGCTCTGGCTATGATTGTGACCTGGCTGATTGTTGCCTATGGCTTTAAAATATCCTCTATGGCAGCATTAGTGGCTTCCGCTCTGTCACCTTTTTATTTCTGGTTCTTCAGCGGTTCCACCATTTATATGATTATGGGTACCTTTATCGCCGTACTATTGATCTGGCGCCACCGAAGCAACATTCAACGCTTACTGGAAGGCACCGAAACATAAAAAGTTATTCCTGGAAATCAGCCCTAAAACCTATTTACCTAAAACCTCAAGCTCATCCAGAGGCCAGCGTGGCCGGGTACTAAAACCTTCCCCGTCATGTTCCCCAGCTTTAAGGCGCTGCAGTCCAGCAAAGGCAATCATGGCGCCGTTATCGCTACAGTACTGTAGCTGGGGATAAAAGATCTCCAGCGGACTGGTTTTAGCCAGCTGATTTAAACGTTCACGCAGGCTTTGATTGGCACTGACGCCGCCGGCAATGACCAGCTGCTGATAACCGGTGGCTTTTAAGGCTCGTTTACACTTAATGGTCAGGGTATCCACAATAGCGTCCTGAAAGGCCCAGGCAATATCCGCCCGGGTCTGATCCGTTTTATCCGATTCCATCCAGGTGTTCAGCACAAAGGTTTTCAGTCCGCTGAAACTCATATCCAGTCCGGGCCGATTAACCATGGGGCGGGGAAATTTATAACGGCCAGTGGTACCGGATTCGGCCAGTTTTGAAATAACAGGGCCACCGGGATAACCCAGCCCCAGCATTTTGGCTGTTTTATCAAAGGCTTCCCCCACGGCATCATCCAGTGATTCACCTATAACTTTATAGGAGCCGATAGCCGTTACATCCACCAGCAGGGTATGGCCGCCGGAAACCAGCAGTGCCAGAAAAGGGAACTGGGGAACATTTTCTTCCAGCATGGGAGCCAGCAGATGTCCCTCCATATGGTGTACACCAATAATGGGGCATTGCCAGGTCCAGGCCAGTGAGCGGCTAACGGCCGCGCCTACCATCAGGGCGCCCATTAAGCCCGGCCCTGCAGTATAGGCAATACCATCAATATCACCAGATTGACAGCCGGATTTACTCATAACCTGTTTAATAAGGGGAATAATGCGCCGCACATGATCCCGGGAAGCCAGTTCCGGCACCACTCCTCCATAGTCGGCATGAAGTGCTATCTGGCTGTATAAGGCATCTGCCAGAATACCCTGTTCGTCATCATAAATCGCAATGCCTGTTTCATCACAGGATGTTTCAATACCCAGTACTTTCATGGGCGTTATTGTGTACTCTATTATGGGATCTTGCAAGTTGGGGAGTATTCACAGTAGCTAAAAACGGGAAATGTCAGTAAATTAAGTATATTGTTTTCATAGGTATGATCTTTAGGAATTGAAATGAAGCCAATTTGATGATCAAATAGTTGTTATTCAGGCAATTATTCATCAACAAAAAGGCTTCAAATGAGAAGTACCACATTATCAAAAAA
>JBHNNM010000210.1:0-4886 GCA_048563625.1 Gammaproteobacteria bacterium
CCACTCGCTATGATAAGCTGGAAAGAAACTATGCCAGTACATTAGCGTTAGGCTGTTGTATGGTGTGGCTTCCTATGTGGAATGGTTAAATTTTGTACACAAAAGATCAACAGCCCCTAGTCCATTAAAATAAATCAGCACTAAACCCGTTATTAGAACTTTTCAAAACTTGTTTTGTAAAAAGTTCTAATCCTAGAGATTTTACCTGATAAACCTGTAAAAAGTTAGGAAATAGGAAGAGAAGATCCTTATGACAGGAAAAAACCTGAACAAAATACCACTAAAAACCTTAATCACAGGATTTAGCAGCCTGTTAATGCTTTTGTTTGTAAATACGGTACTGGCAGAAACCGTTCAATCGGATATACAGGCAGATAAACAGGGAGATAAAAGTGTCTATGAAAAAATGCTGCCTAATGGCATGAAAGTTATTGTCAAACCTGACCATCGTGCGCCGGTGGTGGTATCCCAGGTCTGGTATCGGGTGGGTTCCAGTTATGAAAGCGGAGGAACCACTGGTGTGTCCCATGTACTGGAACATATGATGTTTAAAGGCACAGAAAAATTTCCGGCCGGTGAATTCAATAAAATTATTGCCCGCAATGGCGGGGATGATAATGCCTTTACTTCCAAAGATTATACAGCCTACTACCAGAAACTGGAAAAAAGCCGCTTAAAAGTCAGTTTTGAACTGGAATCAGACCGTATGCGCGGCCTGTTATTACCGGAAGAAGAATTTAAAAAAGAAATCATGGTGGTGATAGAAGAACGCCGTATGCGTACGAATGATAAACCCCAGGCTCTGACTTATGAGCAGTTTAATGCCACCGCTTTTGACAGCAGCGCGGCTACCACAACCCGGTTATCGGCTGGATGGATGATCTGAAAAATATGACGGTCGATGATCTGCGCCAGTGGTATGAGCGTTATTATGCACCCAATAATGCCATTCTGGTGGTGGTCGGTGATGTTGAACCACAGGCTGTCTTTAAGCTGGCCGAACAGTATTTTGGCCATTTAAAACCTTTTGAGGTGAAATCGGTCAAGCCGCGTATTGAAGTGGAACAGAAAGGCCCTAAACAGGTGGAAATGCTGCTGGAAGCGAAACTGCCTTATCTGGTCATGGGCTATAAGGTTCCAGTTATCAATACCGCTGAACAACAATGGGAACCCTATGCCCTGGATCTGCTGGCCGGACTCCTGGACGGCGGAGACAGCGCCCGTTTTAGTAAACATCTGGTCAGAGGGAGTAAAATTGCGACTTCTGCCGGAGCCGGTTATTCCCTGGAATCCCGTATGCAGACCCTGTTTTTATTGGAAGGCACTCCAGCTAAAGATGTGACCGTGGATGAGCTAAAAGCCGCTCTGCTCAGGGAAGTGGAAGATATAAAACAGAACCGGGTATCCGAAGAAGAACTGCAGCGGGTTAAAGCGCAGGTGATTTAATCGGCGGTTTATGAGCAGGATTCCATGTTTTATCAGGCCATGAAAATCGGCATTGCTGAAACAACCGGTATCGGCTGGGAAGAACAAAGCCGCTATGTAGAGCGGATTCAGGCCATAACGCCGGAGCAGATCCAGCAGGTGGCCCGTAAATACCTGATCCCTAAAACACTGACCATTGCTCGTTTAACCCCGATTGATAAACAGGCTTAAAACCATCAGTCTCAAAAGAATGCGGCTAATGCAAAAGCAGAAACAGCCAGCACGGAGGTTAAATAATATGCGCTATAAAAGTTTTAAATTAAAAACCGTTCTTATTCTGGCCCTGGTTTTTACTTCTCTGAGCCTTTTAACTGCTGCAGGCTATGCCCAGACAATTAAAACGGACGGCCATACTGACCGTGTCGGCAAAGTCAGCCGATGGTACACCAGTAACGGCATGGAAGTGTTGTTCCAGAAAGCCGATACTCTGCCTATGATTGACTTTCGTCTGATATTTGATGCCGGTGCCGCCAGAGACAGCAGTTTTAAATCAAAAGACGGTATTGTGCTGGCCGGTCTGGCTAAACTTACTAACGGTCTGGTCTTTGAAGGAACTAAAAATTTGAATGCCGATCAGATTGCCGAGCAGTTCGCATCACTGGGTATTGACTATGGTAACGGCAGTTATCGGGATATGGCATTGATTAATATTCGTACCCTGAGTTATGACAAACAGAAAAACGGTGCCTTAAAACTGCTGATTGAAGTTCTGGCTAATGCCAGTTTCCCGGAGGAAGCGATACAGCGTGAAGTGGCACGAATGCTGGTGCAGCTGGATTATATTGAACAGACACCGTCTAAAAAAGCTTCCCGTGCCTTTTATGAAACTCTGTATAAAAACCATCCCTATGGCACCCCGCCCGGAGGTAATAAAGGCAGCCTTAAAGCTTTAACGCGGGATGATCTGCTTAACTATTATAAAAAGTATTATGTAGCAAAAAATGCGGTACTGGCTATTGTAGGCGATCTGACCGAACAGCAGGCGTGGGACTATGCTGAACAGATCAGTGCGGCTTTACCGCAAGGTAAAAAAGCCGCACAATTACCTTCAGCACCGCAGCTGGCTAACGCCGAAGAAGTCCGCATTAACCATGCTTCTACCCAAACCACCGTTCTTATGGGCCAGCCCGGGATTAAACGCGTCGATAAGGATTATTATGCGCTTTATGTAGGCAATCACATTCTGGGCGGTAGTGGCTTTAGTGCCCGGCTAATGAAAGAGGTACGGGTCAAACGCGGCTTAACCTATAGCATAGGCAGTTATCTGATACCCATGCATGCCGAAGGGCCGTATCAGTTCAGCTTTACCACCAAGCAGAGTTCAACCCAGGAGGCCATTGATCTGGTCAGACTGAACCTGAAACAGTATATTGAAAAGGGCCCGACTCAGGAAGAACTGGATAATGCCAAACTGAATATCACCGGCAGTTTCCTTTTAAAACAGGCCAGTAATAAAAACATTGTAGAAAAGCTGGCCGTGATAGGCTTTTATGATTTACCTCTGGATTATCTGGACAAATACAATGCACATATTGAAGCCGTCACCCTGGAGCAGATAAAGTCCGCCTTTAAACGCCGGGTACACCCCGATAAAATGGCAACTATTATTGTGGGCCCGGATGTTGAAAAACTCACAGACTAGAAAAAAGCCTTTAGCGGGCAAAAAGCCATTAGCAGGAAAAAAGGCTGCGGTAAAAAAGAAGGGTAGTAATGAACTGCGCATTATAGGCGGCCAGTGGCGCGGGCGTAAACTGAAATTCCCAGACGGTGAAGGTCTGCGTCCCACCATGGATCGGGTCAGAGAAACCCTGTTTAACTGGCTGCAGGCCGATATCGCCGATGCCCGCTGCCTGGAACTGTTTTCCGGCAGCGGTGCCCTGGGCTTTGAGGCATTGTCACGTTTTGCCGCGCAGGTCGTTATGGTGGATAACAATCCCCAGGCCATCAAAATGCTCCGCAGCAATCTGGCCTTATTAAAAGCGGACAATGCCTAGGCGGTACAAATGGATGCCGCCGCTTATCTACATCAGAAAAACATCGTCCCTTTTGATATTGTTTTTCTGGACCCGCCGTTTAATAAACTCCTGGTAGAAAAATTTTGCCAGTTGCTGTATCAATCCGGCAGTCTGTCGGAACATGCGGTGATTTATATCGAAATGGAAAAAAATACACCACTGCCTCAACTGCCGGCACCGTGGGATATCACTAAAAACAAAACAGCCGGGCAACTGGCTTATTATTTAATTGATACCTGATGCTGATTTTATAAAATTCCAGATATTAAATATCAGGGCCAGATCATACTTTGGTTAAAATATGTTGAACTTGAAATTTATAACTTCTGAGTATCCATTGACCGTGCTTCTTGATGAAGTTTCGGCAGCAGGGACGCTGCCGAAAAGCCTTCATGGATGGATTTACGGCGTCTTCAGCAAGGAGTACGGTCAATGGATACGGTATTTGCGTCTAAATGGGAATCATTAAAAGTATGTTCTCACTCCCGTATTAAATATTTTATTCAGGTTAATAATTTATGGAAAAGCAAAGAAATCCGGGTGTTTCCCGTGATAACCGTATATCGGATGAAGGCCTTGAGCGGCTGGAAAAACACCTTAAAGGCGGAACAAAAATGACTCAGATGGTTCTGGAACAATGGATTAAGCGCTATGGTGAACCTGCCAGGCTGTTAATTAAACAGTATCGGCCTGAACTGGAATTGTAATTAATGCTGGTATGCGTTGCTTTGGCAAGGTAAAATAAGTATCTGTTAATATAGATGTCGGAAGAAATATGCAGTTTGAAGTCACTGAAGAAGAAAGAAAAAAAGCCAAAATTCCCCATGATCTCTTCCTGGTGAACCTGATTGGCAATCATATTCTGATTTTTGTGGCAACTTTGGGTATGGCTTCCAGTTGGGCCTGGCCAATGCTGGCTGTGCCGCTGATTTCACTGGCTATATTAGGGAGTATTATTGTTTTAAGTCATAAATCCAAAAGCAATAATGCTTCTTGGTTTGAAATGTGCCACTGGCAAATTGCCGTTAAGCGCAGTTGGTTTTTTATTAAAATGATCTTGCTGTTAATGGCCATTGGCGCAATTGGCATATACGGCTATACCAGTCTGGGCTGGATGAAAGAAGCTGTATATGCCCTGATTGGCGGTGTTTGTCTGTTGCCGGTCATGGTCACTACCCCGATCCTGATTTTAATGGAATCAGATGCCCTGCACAGCGCCGATCAGGGTAAATTACCCGACAGTATGGTTGAAAAATACCCTGCACGGCTTTTCTCCGCTCTGATGAGTGAAGAAAGATGCTAATACTCACAAAACCTGTTGAAATATAAAGCTTCTGACAGTTTTATAAGCAATAGGTAATATGAGTATCAACATCTCACCCACTA
>JBHNNM010000211.1:0-4873 GCA_048563625.1 Gammaproteobacteria bacterium
TTCTTCATTTTGCGAGCTCTTTCCTTATCCTGAAGGCACAGTGTCGGGCTGGCTCGTTTCCATTTTATACCCAGTTCAGGTAATAACCTCCGGACAGTCGAAGAATGAATACAGGTCTGAAATTCCTCATTGACCTGTCGGGTTAATAATTCTGAAGTGCATCTTGAGTTAAACCATCCAAATTCTTTTGGTTGTTTCTGAACCAACTCCAGCAATCGGGTACAAATGGCTTCATTGATACTATAGGGTGTTCTGCCCCGGTTTTCCGGAACCAGGGCTGATTCACCAAATTGTTCAAAGCGTTGTACCCATTTTCTGATGCTTGTCCGGCTGGCACTCAGTAATTGGGAAACCTGTTTTCTGCTGTAACCCTCATTCAGGAGTAAAATGGCTTTAGCCCGTTTTCTGTAGTTACCATCTTTGTTAAATTGTACGGCTCTTTTTAACCGTCGGCGTACAGGACGGCTCAGTTCCGTTATAATATTATTCATATTTAAGCTTTGTTTAATCAGGTTTTTTTGGTTAATTTCTTTGATCGATAAACAAAGCTTAAGTTCCATTTATATGGACACCATTTCGGAACAGTTATTTAGAATCATCTGACCGGCTTTTATTGCGTCGCAGAGCACCTGTCAATGTGTCCCGAGCTGTGTTTTTCGGCACTCCTGGTGCAATCCTTATTCTTCTCCAAAAGCGAAGGCTCATTTTAATGAATGTCTCCGCTATTCATGCTGATCTTCTCCTTCTTGTTTAATTTCTACTATGTATTTTTCTAATTCCTTTCGTTTGCCGGGGAATATTTCCTTTAGGATCTCGATGTCATCTTCATTGGCAGAAAATGCATCGGTATTCAAATCTTTTAACAGTGCTTCCCCACCAATATCGTGTAGCCAACTGGCTAGACGACGTTTCATCTCGATAGATGACGAATTAAAGAATGCATTAAGCAGAGACTTTGCGAGCAGACTTTTTTTAGATGCGCTTCCAAATAATGCATTCGTCTCATCGGCCGATTCGATGACTGTATTTTGAGTTTTAGGAATATTGTTAGTGGAGAAAAGCATAGGGATAGCATCTAAATAGAATTCTTTTTCTACTTTCTTGCCCAGGTTTATAGCCTGGCTCCACAATCTATCCTTATGTTCATCAGGGGGCTTGCTATCTTCCAGGCACGCATGCAGAACTTCAGCACACATTTCGGCATTCATACTATCCAGCCATATTGCTAAGGCTCGAGCTGGTTCGTCTTCTGGTCCGATCATACTCTGAGACAAAATAAGAGAGGTTGTCTGCTGCAGTCTGTCTTTGGCCAAAAGGGGCACAATATGCTGCCATGCTGTTCGAAGATCAGAAAAAGCATTGTCAGCTGAATCAATACCCTCCATAAGCTTTACAATATCTGCTGGTGCTGGAGCTTCTTCAAATGATTTCAGGACTGTTAAGGAGGCTTCCCTATGATATGGCCAAAGGTCGCACGCTAATTTTACGACGCGCGCAACATTCCCATCAGTAGGAATAGCATCAAGCATTATCAATTTGGCTAACGAGAGTAATATCCCGTCCATGTCTTGTTGCGATGAATTATTGGTCGCAATTTTCAATCCGTTGTTGAACACTGTGGTCATATTAAGGCCTGAGAGTTTGTTAGGCCAATACTCAGCAATTGTTTTGTGCAGCCAGGCAAGCCAAGCTGGTTGAGATTGCACATGATCAAACACCTGCTGGAGATTGCCTCCGACACTGTCGGGCACCTTGACTTTGAGCATTGTCACCATTGTCTGGAAGACCTTCTTTACAAAATTCTCAAACTCATTTTGCTTATTCTGCAACATTTGGTATGCATGCTGGATATGGGCTTGGATTTCAGGCATACCATAGCTGATGGAGGTTAGATCTTCGAAGAAACGGGCATATTTTCGCGAAGCAATATCGTTCACATTAGGTTGAGACAAAAGTCCATTGAGTATCTTCTGGATTTGCTTTTGTTCCGTATCATTAAGGACATCATGGTAGTGTTTTGCCAGCCAAGAGACCCCATTATCTGGAAGTTTCGTAAGAAAATTGGTTACCATATGTGATATTACTCGGTGAGCCTCCGCCCTGGATGTTTTTTCCAGAATATCTATTATGGCGGTACAATACCCCTCGGTATCCTCGATAAGGGAATATTCGATCGCTAGATTTGCCAATTCCTCTGAGGACTGTTTCTCAAGATCATTTGCACGAGTAGATGCTATTTGTAATAAAATCTTCGTTCCTTCTTCCCATTGCTCGACACCCCAATTATCTTGATCTTGCATATCTTTTTTGAGTCGTTCTGAAAGCGATGTCACGAACGAGGATATATACGTTCCACCAGCACCATCCTTGTGGCGGTTTGCGTAATCCCAAGCGAAGGAGACAGCTTTCTCTGTTTTTACTGACACCATGCGTGTCAACTGCTTCCACAGTACTGCGCGGTCATCCTCGCCAGCTGACCACAGATCATCAAAAACAATTCGACAGTGTTGAAAAGCTGCCGCAAGGTTGAGATCAGATGTTCTTTCGTTCTCTATCTCGCCAATTAAAAGATCTGTGTATTTACTACTAAGTTTAGGGAGTAGGATATTCTGATATCGCTCCATCCATTGCTCGAGAAGGTTATATGGAAGAGTGGCTGATTCTTTGCCCAAAGAGATTGTGCGTTCTAACAACCAGTCGCAGAATTTGTTTTGCGAATCGGATGGAAGTCCGTGTCTATCCCAAACCGAAAGGGCCATAGATGCAATTGTTTCGGCCATACGCTTGGCCTCATCAAGTGATGGAGGCTGCATTGTTTCCAAAAGCAATGAAAAACCGTGCGAATCTCCATATGCATCATCAATAAGCAATGCAATAATGCGTTGCTGATAATCTGGGTGAACCTTATCAAAGATTTTCGCGATTATTTCAACGCCTATACGTGACCTGAAGTCTTGAGATTGCTCTAGTTGGCGACATAATGGATGAAGTAATCTTGGTTGCGAAACAGCAGGAATCCGTTCAGAAATAGAAGCGACTACGGCAACGGCATGATTCCGTCGGGATTCAGATTCCCCTTCGAGATCTTAGATTATATTTGCCAACAATAGTGCGTCCTCTTCTGATATATGCTTACTATCCTTATTTCGCCCAAGCTCCTGTAGGACACCTATAGTATCTCCGGAGACGAGCGCGGCAACTATATTCGCCGCTCTACTGCCGTATTTACGAGTAACAGGATCTTGGGTTAATTGTATAAATGGTTGTATCGAGTCCGGCCATCTATGACCTCGCAAACTCCCGATGAACCGCCGAAGTGAAGTATGCTCCGGAAGGAGTTGACCATCTTTACAATATTCAGACAAGAGATGCTTGGGCTTTGGCGGCAGGTTCTCAAACGTTTTGCTTTGCTGCACAAAAACATTCGTAAACTGCGCTATCAGATCTGGCTCTTCCTGAAGTTTGTTATAAAAATATGGATAATCAACCCTCAATGCGCAGACGACGGCTAAAGTAACAGGGTGTTTTGTTATTGTTCCTTCAAGCAACCCACCTGCTCTTTCAGTACCTGATCCTGAAAACTCACGTTTTTGGGCAAGCCACCAGGACTGGATAAAAGCATTAACTATCTGTAGTGCATTACGAGGGCTTGAGACGTCGACATGAATCATACGGTCAATAATGTTATCGATTGATCCGCCGCTCTTATTAATTTCTTCGATGAGTTGTGGTGCTGCTTCCTTTAGGCGATTAACGGCAAAGTTACGCATATCCTGTTTTGGGAAAGGTGGAATTTCCAAACGGAACTGGAATATGCGGTCAAGGTATCTACGTGCATCATTTTTTATGAAGACTGCACCTGGCATGTCGGAATTTCTATGACGTCCTTTGTAGAGAGCCTCAGCTATTCTGTTTTCATCGCACGAAATTACAAAAATAATACCTAAGACGTCTTGTGGCAGATCCATAAACACACGAATTGCATCAAGCCCATCAACCATTTCATGGGCGGACAAACGGTCCAAATCATCAACAAAGATTACGAGCCGTTCATAATTTTTATGGCTTTTCTTGAACTTGGCAATCTGGTTGACCAGTAATTCCTCATATTCTTCTGCAGACGTTTTAGGCATCTCAATTCGAGTTGCTCTGGAATATCTCGGAATTAAAAAGGTCGCTGCGTCTCCCAAGTATTTGGTGGCGAAAGCACCTGCTAAAGAAAAAGAAAGAGATATAATCCCCAAAGCGGTGGGGTCATTGACACCGAGCGCAAATTTGGTGATCAACACCAAGGAAAAAAGGATGATCAGGAAAACAGTAACAGGAAGAAGATTCCATACTCCCTTTTCGTAAACCTCAAACCAGATATCTTTCCATGTTCTCGGTTTTAGAAAAGTGCTCTTGATTTGATTATAAAGTTCGTCTTTGAGCGTTTGATCGCTACCCCCAAGCTCCAAAAACACGTGCCGTAGTAAGGCACGTTTAATATCACTGCTGCCACCATATCGCCAAGCATTGAAGGTGAGGGCCTTGATGCGCTGACTTCGCTTTTTCCTGCGAGAAGAAGTAGTCGCATCATCCTGCAAGTCCTTTAGATAGAGAGATTTGATTGTGCTCTTGCCGGTACCCCAAGAACCAAGCAGTCCAATACTATATGGTGGTTGATTATGCTCAAATTCGATTAAGCTCCTCAAGGCGTTCGCGAAATCCTGGTGTCCAAAGGCATCATCATCTTTCGCGGTAATCTCGTGGTCTAGGGGCTGTTGATCTTTTGTGTACAAAATTTAACCATTCCACATAGGAAGCCACACCATACAACAGCCTAACGCTAATGTACTGGCATAGTTTCTTTCCAGCTTATCATAGCGAGTGG
>JBHNNM010000212.1:0-4858 GCA_048563625.1 Gammaproteobacteria bacterium
TCGAGCACCGTCTACAGCAAGTGGAAGAGGAACAGGCGCGACTCGCAAGTGACGTGGAGGAGCTGCACACACAATACCAAGCTGTATGGCGGGAGAACCAGGAGCTACGGAACGCAGTCGGCTTCCTCGGCAGCAAGTGTGACTACCTAGAAAACCAGAGCAGAAGAAACAACCTACTGTTCCTTGGCTTTCCGGCGGTACCAGCGGGCACGGAACACTGGGATGAATGTGAGAGAAAGGTGAAGGAGGCCATCAGGGAAGGTATGGGGATAACGGAGGACATCTTGATCGAACGTGCTCACAGATCAGGGAAAGCCATTGTTGCAAAGTTCCTTTCATACAAGCAGAAGACGACAGTCCTTACTCAGGCCCGGAAATTAAATCAATCAGAAACATTCAAGAACATTTATGTGAGAGAAGATTTCTCAGAAACAGTGCGAATGAAGAGGAAAGAACTGATGTCACTGCAGCGGGAGATGAGACAGAATGGACAGCCATCCAAGCTACGATTTGACAAGCTTGTCACAGACCGCGCCATCTTCACCTATGACCTGGACAGACAAGAAGTCCGAAGAGAAGACAACCGTCGCAGACACGGTGGCAGTGGACCTTCTACAAAGCAGGACGGTGGACTAGTGCATGCTCCTGCTAGCAACAACAGAGGGGGCGCTGTCACTGATGTCAACACTCGGAGATCTACTGTGGACCACGTGCTGTCTACAGCCGCGTTCCCGCCGCTTCGGGCGACACAGAACCAACCACCAGCGAGTCTGATCAACAGGGCCGATGCCACCGACAGTACGCGAGCAACACGCCCACAGAGCCAGAGGACTGGGAGTCGCATCCACACTGGTACCCAGAAGCTGGTCAGCAACACGGCACCAAGGCAGCAGAGTTCGACATACAACTTACGAGCTCGTGGTGGCACCATGAGTACCACTGCTGACCCCGGACCGAGCACAGGAGGCACCGGAGAAGACCGAGGGAATAGGAGCAGCTCCACAGCGACGACGGGTGTGGCGCGCCAGCCTTTAACACCCGCCTCACAGACCAGCCGCGGATTCGGCAGGGGACGAACCGGGACTCCTCCTGCACAGACCCGCATCGACTCCATGTTCTCCTCAGCCCAACCTAGCCATGTCCCTGTGGCAGAGGACATCCCGTCTGAGCACACCGCGCTGACCGGAGAGGAGACGGGAGAGGACCGAGATGAGCCGTTTGGAGACGCTGCTGACGTATGGAGCTAGGAGGCAGGCCGGCCCTCGCAAGTACAACCAGCATCATTTCTTCTGTATAATATTGCAGGTTTGGTGAGCAAGTTGTCCGATGCTGATTGGATGGCGTATGTGGAGAGTTTTGACTTTGTAACACTAACAGAAACCTTCATTGATGAAAACTTCGATTTATCCCATGTCTTTACGGATTATTTCAAATTCGTGTCTCCGGCTATTAAGCTTTCCCATCAAGGTAGACGATCGGGTGGAATTCTAGTCATGGTGCGCAACAATATGTCTAGTTTTGTTCAAGAAATTGGTGTACAGTACCATAACATTGTTGTACTGAAGCTATCAAAAGAGGCGTTTGGTTGTGACAGAGATATAATGTATATAGCCACGTACATACCCCCACCAGGGAGCCCCTTCTATGACCTGTCTGAGACTGCCTGCCACATAACAGAGTTGGATACGTGTATAAATGAGCTGATGGAAAAGGATGGAGATTTGCACATTATATGCAATGGTGACTTTAATGCTAGAACCGCTAACTACCAGATTAACACAGAATTTAGCCAAATGGATGGAGGCGATTATGAACCGTTTTGCAAGGTATCGTTGTTTGAACCCACCAGAACGTCCCAGGATAGAGAAGTTAATGCATTTGGTAGAAGGCTGCTTGAAACATGCGCATGTTATGGGTTAGAAATACTTAATGGATTTTGTCCGGGCGATGAGACAGGAAATTTCACCTACCTGTCCGAGCATGGATACAGTGTCGTAGACTACTTTTTGATGTCTAGTGATATTTTATATTTAGCTGAGACCTTGAATGTGAATGACAGGATAGAATCAGACCATATGCCAGTAGAGTTGTATTGTAAATGCCAGGTAAATTCCGATACTGCAAACGTTGAAGAAGAAGCTGTGAAAAGGGACAAATATATTTGGCATGTAGACAGAATAGATCAGTTTCAAGAAAATCTATTATCTCAGGTATATAGGGAAAGGATGGTTGAAGCACAGAATCTCACAGAAGATTGTCCTGCGAAGTCACTTGAGATTTTCACAGAAGCATTACTGCAAGCAGCTAGTGGTATGAAAACGAAAGGTACCAATACGGGAAAGAAAAAGTATGATAATAAATGGTTTGATAAGGACTGCCATTCCAAGAAAAAAGAAGTAAAACAATGTCTAAGACGATTTAGGAGAACCAGAAACGATGATGATTTTGACCTGTATTCAAAACAACGCAAAGAATATAAATGTTTAATAGAAAACAAGAAGAGAGAAGATAAGAAAGCATCAGCATCTGCTTTGCTTGAGTCTGTGAAAAATTCCTCAGATTTTTGGAAGGAAGTAAGAAAACATAGAAAGCGGAGAACTTTAGTCAATAATATTCAGACAAAAGAATGGTTAGACCACTTTGACCGAGTTTTTAACGAAAGTACCAAAAACACAGTTAGTGATAGTAACGTGGAAAGCAATGATGGCATTCAGGAAGAAGAGACCTTTGATGACATACTAGATTGTGAGATAACTGAGCAAGAAGTAAGGAATGCAATCAGACATTTAAAAGCTGGTAAGTCAGCGGGACCAGACTGTATTCTAGCAGAAATGCTCAAAGTGGCGGAACCAGTGATCGTTCCTTATTTGAAGAATGTCTTTAATGTACTATTTGATAAGGGTATGTTCCCGGAGGAATGGTCCAAAGCAATAATTATTCCATTGCATAAAAAAGGAGATAAGAATAACCCGGATAATTATAGGGGTATTTCGTTGCTAAGTATTTTGAGCAAAGTTTTTACCCATATCATCAACAGTAGACTGACGCGTTGGACTGAGAGTAATTCAGTTTTAAATGACGCCCAGGCAGGCTTCAGGAAAGGCCGTTCAACCATTGATCACATGTTTACCTTGTATGCAGCCATTGAAAAACACCTACTGAAAAACACTAAATTGTATGTGGCATTTATAGATTTCAAAAAGGCATATGACACTGTAAACCGCGATATTCTATGGATGGTCCTATTTAGATCTGGAGTCAGGGGTAAAATGCTTAGGATGATTAGGGGCATTTACGCCACCGTGCAAGCTTGTGTAATGAGTAAATTAGGTTTAAGTGACTTCTTTGAATGTTTTCAAGGTCTGAAACAAGGGTGTATTTTGAGCCCAATATTGTTTTCCTTGCTAATAAATGAACTCGCAAATGAAATCTTAGAAAAGGGTAAACATGGAGTCTCTCTAGGTCCAGCAGAGATAGAACTGTTTCTACTTCTGTTTGCGGACGACCTTACTTTACTTTCATCGACTGTAATTGGGCTACAAAACCAGCTGAATGTGCTGCAAGAGGCAACCCAAAGGTTAGGATTAACAGTAAACTTAGACAAATCTAAGGTAGTAGTTTTCCGGAAAGGGGGCTTCTTGGGTGCAAGAGAGAAATGGATTTTTAATGGAAATAAACTAGAGGTAGTAAACGCTTATAAGTATTTAGGGCTGACCTTTTCTACAAGACTTAGCTTTTCTGCTGCAGTGGAAGATATGGCTGTTAGAGCAAAAAAAAGTACTATAGAAATTCTTGCTACGTTAAACAGAATTGACTGTAACTCCGCTGAAATATTCTTCAAACTTTTTGATGCACAGGTTGTCCCCACTTTATTGTATGGAGCGGAGTTATGGGGGATGGATAAGTTCGACCAAATTGAAAGGGTCCATTTGTATGCCTGTAAACGGTTTTTGCATGTGCTCGATAAAACACCGAATGACATCGTGTATGGAGAACTTGGCAGATATCCCTTATGGATCACAAGCATATCAAAAAGCATAAAATATTGGTTCCGCTTGCTTAAACAGCCAGAGAACTTTTGGTCAAAAAAAGCATACAATATGTCACTGGGGCTACATGAAAAGGGATATGTAACTTGGGTAACTCGAATCAAAACAGTCTTATGTAATAATGGTTTTGAACAGGTGTGGTTGTTTGGCTGTGGACAAGAAGGTCCTTTCTTTAAGGAGCTCAGGGAAAGACTCTACAGTTCCTTTTGTCACGGGTGGGTAAACCATATGGAGTCTAGTACACGGTTTTCTATTTATAGACAGTTTAAACACTGTTTTGAACGAGAATACTATGTAGATGTGATATGGATAAATATTTACCGTAATGCACTTGCACAATTTAGAATGGGTGTTTCTCAGATAAACACACATAAATATCGGTATTCAAAATTGCCAGAAGAGGTAAATTGTCCTTTTTGTGAAAACACACCTGAGAGTGAAATCCATTTCCTTTTACATTGTCCAGTCTATAGAAACCTTAGAACAAGATATTTGGTAAATTATAACAGGAACATATCTGATCAAGAAAAGTGGTTTGCTAGCAACATGAATGACAAAACACAAGAATCAATACTTGGCATGGCAAAGTTTCTGTTCTTTGCATTGCAGTTAAGGTTAAAAAAGATGAACGGTAATTCCTGATGACTTCTGCTACGTCAAACATTGGTAGGACAGTTTCCTTGATAGTAGTATGTGTATTTTTTATTTTTTTTAATACTAAATTTGTTATGTGCATGACTGTGAGTACGCGTGCCCATTGGGATCCTTTTGTCTGTGTGCGTTCGTGTGCGAGCGTGTGTGTGTGTGTG
>JBHNNM010000213.1:0-4837 GCA_048563625.1 Gammaproteobacteria bacterium
AGATAGTTCTTGGCATGGTAAGTGTTCTTGTATGTTGATTTTTCACAAAACCATTATACTTGTTTAACAAATACCATGCTGCCTATTTTTTAACCACAAAAGATCAACAGCCCCTAATATTGACAAACAGCATATTGCCCCTGTTTCAGGGGAAAACATCTACTTACAGGCGGAAAACTGTTAAAATACCAAGCTTTCAAAATCAATACGGTTATATTAATGGTTGACACGTCTATCGCCCGCTCCAAACGGTTTTCACAGTTAGAAAAGCAGTTAAAAGAACGCATTCTGTTTCTTGATGGTGCCATGGGTACCATGATTCAGGGCTTTGGTCTGGATGAAGCCGACTATCGGGGTGAGCGTTTTAAGGACTGGCCCAGCGATCTGAAAGGCAATAACGACCTGCTGTCCATTACCCAGCCGCAGATCATTAAATCCATCCATAGCCAGTATCTGGAGGCCGGCGCTGATATTATTGAAACCAATACCTTCAGCTCCACTACCATTGCCATGGCCGATTACCAGATGGAGCCGCTGGCCTATGAGCTTAATGAGGCCTCTGCCCGAGTGGCTCAGGAAGCCGCTGATGAAGCAGAACAGCAGGACGGTAAGCCTCGTTATGTCGCCGGAGTTTTAGGCCCGACTAACCGTACTGCCAGCATGTCGCCCGATGTCAATGATCCGGGCTTTCGTAATATCAGTTTTGATGAACTGGTGGATGCCTACTATGAAGCCACTAAGGGGCTGGTGGACGGCGGCGCGGATATTCTGCTGATTGAAACTATTTTTGACACCCTCAATGCCAAGGCAGCGGTGTTTGCGGTTAAACAGTATTTTGATGATCATAAAATTGAATACCCTATTATGATCTCCGGTACCATAACCGACAAATCCGGCCGTACCCTGTCCGGTCAGACCACCGAGGCTTTTTATAATGCCCTGAATCATGCCAATCCTATTTCCATTGGTCTGAACTGCGCTCTGGGTGCGGATGAACTGCGCACCTATGTGGAAGAGTTATCCCGTATTGCCACCTGCGCCGTATCGGCTCACCCCAATGCCGGACTGCCTAATGAGCTGGGCGGCTACGATGAGTCTCCGGAAGTCATGGCTGAACAAATTGAAGAATGGGCCTCTTCCGGTTTTTTAAATATTATTGGCGGCTGCTGCGGCACCACCCCGGATACCATTCGTGCCATTAAGGCCGCTGTTGAACAACACCCGCCGAGAAAAGCACCTGAAGATGATCACCAGTTACGCCTGTCCGGTCAGGAAGCCTTTAATATTAATGACGACTCCCTGTTTGTTAATGTGGGTGAACGGACAAATGTCACCGGTTCGGCCAAATTTCTGCGCCTGATTAAGGAAAAAAACTACGAAGAAGCCATTTCAGTTGCTCAGGATCAGATTGAAAACGGTGCCCAGATCATCGACATCAATATGGATGAAGCCATGCTGGACGGCAAGGCAGCCATGGTTCGTTTTCTTAACCTGATTGCTGCTGAACCGGAAATTGCCAAAGTCCCCATTATGGTGGACTCCTCCAAGTGGGAGGTCATTGAAGCCGGTCTGAAATGCATACAGGGCAAGTGTATTGTCAACTCCATCAGCCTTAAGGAAGGTAAGGAGAAGTTTGTCGAACACGCCCGGCTGATCCGCCGTTACGGCGCTGCCGCTATTGTAATGGCCTTTGATGAAGACGGTCAGGCTGATACGCAGCAACGCAAGGTGGACATCTGCACCCGTTCTTATGAAATCCTCACTCAGGAAGTCGGCTTTCCGCCAGAAGATATTATTTTTGACCCCAATATCTTTGCCGTAGCCACGGGTATTGAAGAGCATAATAACTACGGCGTGGACTTTATTGAAGCCACCCGGATTATTAAACAGACTCTGCCCTATGCCAAAGTTTCCGGCGGAGTGTCCAATGTATCCTTCTCATTTCGTGGTAATAACCCAGTTCGGGAAGCCATTCACGCGGTCTTTTTATACCACGCTATTCAGGCCGGTATGGATATGGGCATTGTTAATGCCGGACAACTGGCCATTTATGATGATATTCCCAAAGAATTAAGGGATCGGGTTGAAGATGTGGTTTTAAACCGCAGCCCCGATGCTACCGATGCCCTGCTGGAGATTGCTGAAAAATATCGTGGTGAATCGATTGGCGGCGGTAGCAGCGGCCCGGATACCCAGTGGCGTGAATTACCGGTAGCCAAACGCCTAAGTTATGCCCTGGTCAAAGGTATTACCAGCCATATTGAAGAAGACACTGAAGAAGCCCGGCAGATGTTTGCAGAGCCCATTGAAGTCATTGAAGGTCCCCTGATGGACGGCATGAATGAAGTGGGCGACCTGTTCGGCAGCGGTAAAATGTTCCTGCCCCAGGTGGTTAAGTCTGCCAGGGTCATGAAAAAGTCCGTGGCTTACTTGATGCCCTATATTGAAGCCCTGAAAGAAAAGAACCGCCAGGTCGGTGATACTTCGGACATGACCACCAATGGCAAGATCCTGATGGCCACTGTTAAGGGTGATGTCCACGATATTGGTAAAAATATTGTCGGGGTGGTGCTGCAGTGTAATAACTTTGAAGTGATTGATATGGGCGTAATGGTGCCCACAGCGGATATTTTACAGAAAGCCAGAGACGAAAATGTGGATATTATCGGTCTGTCCGGCCTGATCACCCCGTCTCTGGATGAAATGGTGCATATTGCCAAAGAAATGCAGCGCCAGGGCTTTACTACACCCATTATTCTGGGCGGTGCCACCACCTCCAGTATCCATACTGCAGTTAAAATTGCACCGGAATATGAACATGCCGTGATCCACGTCAGTGATGCCTCCCGTGCCGTGGGAGTCAGTCAGAGCCTGTTATCCGATACCCTGAAAGACGACTATATTAAATCGCTAGCCGATGAATACCAGGCCATTCGTGATGCCCGGGCTAAAAAAGGCACCAAAACCAACCAGGTACCCATTGCTCAGGCCCGTGCCAATAAACCTCCCTTTGACTGGTCTGGTAACTATCAGCCGACAAAACCCACATTTTTTGGTACCCGGGAAATTATTGACTACCCTTTAAGTGAATTAAAAGAGCGCATAGACTGGGGACCGTTTTTCCAGACCTGGGAGCTCAAGGGACGTTTCCCGGCCATTCTGGATAATGAAACCTATGGTCCGGAAGCCCGCAAGGTCTATCACGATGCCAAGGAAATGTTGGACAGAATTATCAGTGAAAAATGGCTGCAGGCCAATGTCATTATTGGCTTTTACCCGGCCAATACCGTCAATGACGATGATGTTGAACTTTATACCGATGATGAGCGCAAGCAGGTTTTAACCACTTTCCACTTCCTGCGCCAGCAGATGAAGCAACCGAAGGGACGCTACAACCAGTGCCTAGCGGATTTTGTTGCCCCTAAAGACAGCGGCATTAAAGATTACCTGGGCACCTTTGCCGTCACCACTGGCATTGGTATTGAAAAACATTTGTTGGAATTTGAAAAAGAGCATGATGACTACCGTTCCATTATGCTTAAATCCCTGGCCGATCGGCTGGCCGAAGCCTTTGCTGAAAAATTGCATGAACTGGTACGTAAACAGTACTGGGGCTATGCCGCCGATGAAACTCTGGATAATGAAGCCCTGATCCAGGAAAAATACCAGGGGATCCGCCCTGCACCCGGTTATCCGGCCTGTCCTGATCATACCGAAAAAGGCATACTCTGGGATTTAATGGATATTAAGGACAAGGTCGGTATTGAGCTGACTGAAAGTTATGCCATGATGCCGGCGGCGGCTGTTTCCGGGATGTATTTTTCTCATCCTGAATCAAAATATTTCGGCACCGGAAAAATCCATAAGGATCAGGTCGAGGATTATGCCCGCCGTAAAGGCATGACCCTGGAACAGGCCGAACGCTGGCTCTCCCCTGTGCTGGGCTATTAGCATTACCAGGAACAGTTAATGCCGGATATTTAACCGTGCCTGCGCTCGGTGCAGTGTATTAACGCTCTCAGGGAAATACCAATGAGTACTCTGTATTATATCCATGATCCCATGTGCAGCTGGTGTTATGCCTTTAAACCGGTTTATCAGGCACTGCTAAAGCAACTGCCCGATTCTGTGTCCAGCGTCAGCCTGCTGGGCGGACTGGCTCCAGATACTGACCAGCCCATGCCCCTGGAGATGCAGCAGCAGTTAAAAGCCACCTGGCAGCGAATTGAGCAGCAAGTACCCGGCATCCGCTTTAATTATGACTTCTGGGAACAGGCCGAACAAACCCGACCGCGCCGGGCTACTTACCCGGCCTGCCGGGCTGTCATTGCCGCCCGGCAGATAAATCCCGAAAAAGAAACGGCCATGATTCAGGCCATTCAGAACGCTTATTATCAGCAGGCCAGAAACCCATCTGATCCCGACATACTGACTGCCATAGCACAGGAAACAGGCTTAAAGGCCGATGAGTTTTCCCGACACTTAAATGCAGTGGAAACACAGCACATTCTGGATCAGGAAATTGCCCGCAGCCGTCAGCTTAATGTCAGCTCTTACCCTTCCCTGGTACTGCAAACCCGTGATCAGGCTGCTTCTGTCAGTATTGACTATAACAGCCATCGGAATATACTGAATACTATTAATTCAATTCTGAATTTTGCATAAAACAGCAATTTAATTCTTATATAGATCTTTAATAAACATAAATAACTATAATTAGTTCAACCTGAATAATACTGTTTTAAGCCTGACCTCAAGCCAGGTTTAACGCGGCTGATGTTCCGCTTTGATAAAACACCCCATCAAACCGGAAATAATTTTGAGCCACAAAAGCCGG